>JAJYFQ010000093.1 GCA_021785375.1 Microcaldota archaeon
AGAAGTCGGGATCGCACACGGTGAACCACTTCTACGAGAAGCTCTTCCTGTTGAAGTCAAGGATGCATACTCGCGAGGGCAGAAGAATTGCGAAGGAGAGGGATAGGTACATGCAGGATTATCTTGCCCGCTTCTTTAAGGAGTGGGGAGGAAAGCTATGAAGCGCACGGCAAGGAGGCATTGTGGATGTGCATCTATTCCTTAAGGCCCCGCTTCAGATCGCTTATTTCTCTTGAGAGCGACGATTCTAATCCACGGAGGCTCCTGGATCTAATTGCCAGTCGCTGTGTCACATCGCTCAGTTTAGAGAGACCACCCTGAAGTTCGACATCGTCTGCCGCACGCCTCCCTGCATACGCAAGCGTCACATTGTTCAAGTCGACGACCACATCGATGGTTTCCCTGAGCAATGATCCCAGAACTGCTGATTCGCTAGACGTGCAGATGTGCCCTACCACGGTGTCCCTGTCAATCGTTATTAGATGGGATCGGACTTGGGTCTCCGGTGTACTGCCAGAAACCAACTCCCCTACTGGCTCGTCCTGTGGCCGCTGGTCAGCCCCACTTTCCAGAGGCATGCTTCTAGAAATGCTTTTGATTGTGTCGCTGCCTACTCTCATCTGCCTTGCTATTTCTGAATTACTTTTTCCATCCCTAAGAAGGCCAATTATCTTCATTCTCTTAGATGCATCCATCTTCCTTTTTCTTCTCTCTATTCCGGAATCATCGAGCAGCGTGGCTATGACCTTCCTGTCGATCCCAAACTGTTTTGAAAGAGCACTCACATGGGTAGGGTTTTTTGCATCGGAGTAGAGGCTGATTATATCTCTCCTCATCTCTTCTGTTATTACAGTCTTTATTCCACGCATCAGACCACCATCTTATCCCTACGACTCTGTTCTCCTCAACCCAGCCTTGAGTGCAGTCGCCATTTCGATGAGTCCATCCATCTGCTTCTCTAATGCATCGGATCCGAACTCTAGCTGCGAGCATAAGGAGAGCAGTTTCGCGACGAGGGCTTTGTGGGCGTCAGACCCTGACCTCTCTCCCTCGTCGAGGGACTGTTTCATCGCATTGGCATTGAGGTCGACTATGACGGCAACGGCCTCCTTCGCGAACTTGCTCATCTCAAGGAGATTTGTAAGCATATTGAGTTTCTGATCAAGGGGGGTTTCCTCAACCACCTTAACGGCCTTGACCCCCGAGACTTCAGATGAGAGAGGCCTTAGGACTGACTGCAGTTCCTTTCCCATGTTAAGATCCGCACCAGTTAGACCCCGCGACTCTTCGGGAGCACGATCAGTTTCTCTTTTAGAACTAACTTGCTTTAGCCACCGTGACACGATCCCGTGATTCCTATTGAACCTGCGGGCGATCTCGTTTACTCCCAGTTTTTCTTCGACGTGAAGTCTCGATGCCTCTTCCATAAACCAGGCCCTTATCTCACCCGGTTCTACCTGCATTATTCGGGCAATCTCTTCGATTCGCACCCTATTTACATAAAGCTCCCTTGCCATATCCCTGCGCATCTCAGCCGGATTGGAATGCGATGATTCCCCCTGCTGTACTTCTGTGCCAGTGGCTCCCGTCTCGTCTTGAATTTTTTTAGGACTCTCTGACCTGGGCCTCCTTTCTATGCCCTCTCCCTCTAGAACGTTTATGACAGTAGTTTTGCCGATCCGCAGTCGTGCTGCAATGGCAGTACTTCCGAGTCCTTCTTCCACATACAAGTGCACTACATTTCTTTTCAGCTCAGGATCTGTCCCCTTTGGTCTTCTCTCTACGCCTCCGCTAGTGAGCCAAACAGATATTGTACTCTGCCCTACCTCAAGGCGCTCTGAGATTGACTTGACTCTAAGCCCCTCTTCGGTGTAGAGCCGCACCGCCTCCTGGCGCTTCTCGGCATTCTCATATCCATGCGGCCTTTTCTCTATTCCTTCTTCTGTAAGCCACTTTGATATTTTAGACTGTGTGATGTCGAGTTGCCTTGCAATGGCCACTACCCCCATTTGCTCATCTACGTAGAGCCGCACCGCCTCCTGGCGCTTTTCTGGAGTAGTAGTCCTAACAACAACCATTCACTCATCTATTTAAGAACGCCTTGCCCTCTTTACATTCCTTTTGAGCAGATTCTGGACCCCGGCTTCTTCATATTCATCCGTAGTGCTGTATACGGCGCCCACGGTGGACCTGAGCAGCTGGTATTTCTGGTTATAGATCTGCTGGTACTGCTCTATGGTTTCGGCGCGTGATTCGGCAAAATGCTCGGCTGCATGATGGCACTTCCTCTCTGCGACAAGCATCCTCAGAGAGCCATCGCCATCTATGTGTGCCTGGTTGACGGCATCGTTTGCGATGTTCATCACGACACCTTCATCATCCCTAAACTCCGAGATAACGTGCGGGTCGTCGAGGTCCCTCCAGACGGTTGCCCCGCCTATGCCGTACCTCTTTCTAGGGAAACGGGAGTCTGATTCCCCCGGTATTGCCGTTGAAGCCTCCTGATCGTCCCATGGTCTGCCGGAATTGGACGGCTTGCCCCCATTCTGCTTCTGCTCATCCTTGGCCCCGGCATCTTCAGGTTTGTCTGTTGGTCTGCTCTCTTCGGCCCCCTTATGCCCATTTGCGCTACCCCTGAACGCGGCTATGTCGTCAAGCGTAACGTGCTCTTCCTCCATCAGTTTGTTTAATGCAAGGTTCAGCAAGTGATTAGCCTCTTCGCTAATCTTCTTGTATTCGTCAGGCGTTCGCTTGCGCATCTTCTGCTTCTCCCTTGAAGCGAGCAGTGCCATGAGAGGCCTTAGCTCTTTCTGCATCATAGGTACTATTACATCCCTCCAGTATGGGCTGTTGTCTGAAAACTCCTGCGTCTTGTTCGCCGATAAGAGCTCGCGTATCTTCGGTATGTTATCAAGATACACCTCTCCGATGAGACCGGCCGTGGAAGTTGTGTTGAGATCATAATCGAACCCGGATACCTTTATCAGCTTCCCGTCGAAGTAGCAGCGCAGGCCCCTTCTCCGTTCCATAAGAACCTTTGCGTCGGGATGCTTCTGGTCCATAACCCCGACCCAGTACCATATCAGTTTTCCGTCGGGAGTCCTTACCGTATGGATGTCATTCTCACTATATTGTCCGAGGGCAACGAAGTCCGGATCTAGAGGAATGTTCATCTTCTGTACGGCTATGTCGCCGTTTTCAAGCAACACTCCGCCGTACAGCTGTCTTATGTTGCGCCCTCCAATCTGCTTGACCTTTACCACCAGGGAATCAAAGACTATACGCTGATTTCCGTCATTATCAAATACAACTCTCCCGGGATCTCTGAACCACTCCTCACTATTGTGAGTGAATAACAGTGGCCTGTATTCCTGGGAGAGAATCCTTACTATATCCTTCATCTGTTGCCTTACCGCAGTAGGATTGAATAGACCATCTATTACTACACGGACCCCGGAAACTGGCAGGTAGTGGCCCCTTTCGCTCGGATTTACAGACCGGTAATTGAATTTGCCTGTTTCAACAAGCATTGGCCAGTCATCTATTATCGCAACGGTGCATTCGTCGGACCCGTTCTTCCTCACATAGACCTTACATTTTGAACCCAACGCTTCTGCCGCCGTCTTGCCGCCCAGGCCCGCCTTGTTGAGGGCTGTCTCGTGCCTGTCACCATAGAAAAAGTACCTGTCCTGAAGGTCGACAAAATCCATCCCCAAGGCATATGAGTCAAGGACCGTTATAGAATTTGTTCCCACAATAAGCCTGACGGAAGTGGCTTCGCTCGTCGCCCTTTCCCTGGCAGAGCTTGAGTTGTCTATAAGCTCTAGGATCGCGTTCTTTTCCAGGGTGTACCTGCCGCTGCTCCTGAGTGCCTCGATATGCGTCTCTATCATCGCCCTGCCGTTCAGGCGCACTATCCCCTGCTTGAGCTCAGTGCTAGGATCTTGATGGAACTGCGACTCTAGCCTGGCATCTGCATGTTTACCGTTTCCATTAGATAAATGCTTTCCAT
>JAJYFQ010000094.1 GCA_021785375.1 Microcaldota archaeon
ACATTCGTTGTGTTTAAGGGGGATTATAGTGGGTTCACGTTACGCAGCGATCTCATAGGGATGAGGGTCAAGGATGACGAATGGTTCGCAAATGGAGTGAGAGGCATAACCGTGCATGAATTCAACCATGCTGAACGGGGATACACTGGAGAATGGGGTAATGAACTGGCAGGCACGCTACTTAATTGTCTGGCAGCCGAAGGGCTGGCACAGGCATATGAGCTTGCCATGAACGGAAGAGTCGGCGGGGGAGGAGGTACCATCACCGACAAGGGGCTTATGCCGCGTTTGGATGAAGCCATGTCCGTTTGGAGGCAGCATGGCGGACCGTACAAGAAGTTGGTATCGGCAAAGTTGTGGGATGCAGAATGGCTCAAGATTACTGGCAAAGAAGGAACCCCATATGTACAGCTCTTCCAGCCAGCCTATGCAGGCAAGCAGCAACCCAAGTTCCCTGACGGCACTGATATTCCGAAGAGGTTTGGTTACAATATCTCGCTTTATATAGTTCTCAGCTATCTCAAGGAGACATATCCTTCTAAAACGGACAGACTCGGTATAGCATGGAGTGAGATTGGGAAGGCCGAATGGAACGAACTGACACACATGGACAGCAATTCGTTGGTAATAGATTATATTTAAGGAGATTTTGAGATTGGAGCTACACTTCCTCGATGACGGTCTCCTTATTCTGACCCTTGTCCCTTGTGAGCATGTAGACCTTCGAGTTATACGCCTGCTTCAGAATCGGATCGTGAGTTATGATAAATGTCTGGTCTATGAGCCTCGGTAGCACCTCATTGAACATCTTTATGAAGCGCTCGAGTCCCGCCTTGTCGATGTTATGAGTCGGTTCGTCAAGAATGAGCCACCTCAGGTTTGGCGCAAGTACCAGCGAGAACGCTATCCTCATCGCAAGGCAACCTATGCTCCTCTCCCCTCCGCTCGCAATTGCATCAACATTCTGCCATGCATTCTCCTCTTCTATGTTCGTCTTGACTTTGAGAAGGTAGTCGTCAGCCGTTGCTTCGAGCATTATCCCGGTATAGTCGCCATAAGGATAGATGTCAGGCCAGATATCATTCATTATCGAGTTTATAGATCCGATCAATCTTGACCTGAGGATTGCCTGCGTCTCCTGCAGCGATGCCTTGAATCGTGATAGGTTCTCTGCGACAAACCTCTTCTTCTTAACACCCTCGTAAATGGCATCGACCCTTGCGATCTCGAGAGTCTTCTCACTTATCTGCTTTCTCTTATCCAATTCCTGTGTCGTATAGGCTTTAAGGTCTGAGGTGAACTTACTTACCATTGCAACCGATTCGGTCAGTTTGCTTTGGAGGCCATCAAGCGCCGTCTGGTCTACAGTTATCGACTTGTGCTCCTTTGACTTCTCCTCATTAGCCTTCTCAAGGTCCTTCTTCTGGTTCGACATGTCCAGCCTTCTGGTAGCAGCCTCCAGCTTCTTTCCAATAGTTACGACTTCCTCATTCTTCTTTGAGAGAAGTTCATTGGCAAGATCGCTCGCAGACTTTGATTTATCATGATCCTCCTTTGCCTTCTTCGAGTCAGACTCAAGTTTTGATATCATTGAGTCAAGATCCCCGTATGATCTCAGTTTGTCCTCTATGATTGTAAGCTTGTTTAAAGTTGAGTTCTCGACTTCTAGCTTCTTCTGTTCGTCCTTAAGTCGTGCCTCGATTTCCTTTATTGCCTGTTCCGCTGTCTTAATTGCCTGCGACTTATCGGTGAGTAGTTTGCCCTTCATCTGCTCGTCAAGTTCCCTCTCGCAGACCGGGCACTTCTGCACGTGCTTGTTAAGCTCAACAATCCACTTACCCCCTTCCTCCTTAAGGACGCGGTTGTGTGCCATGCTCTTCTGGCTGTCGGAGATCTTAGCATTCAGATCGGATATCGACTTCTTTATCGCGTCCTTATCGTGTGATCTGTATTCAGCATACAGCTTGTCCTTATCGAGTTTGTCCTTCTTTGCCTTTGATGACTCTGCCGTGAGGTTTGACAACATCGTCTGGGCCTTCCGCTCCGCCTCAAGTGCGCCCTTGGCATCTGACTTAGCCTTCTCCGCGTCCTTCCTCGCCTGTGAGATCTTTGCCTCGATCTCCTTGATATCGACTTCTGCACCCTCTATCTTCGCAATCTCCTTGGTGAGAAGGTCGATCCTGCTCCTGCTAGAAGCGATCTCCTGCTCCAGCTTCAGTTTCTTCTGGTGCAATGCCTTAAGCGCCTTGAGCTCCGAGTCATGGGCCTTTGCCGTCTCCTCGCCCTTCTTTAGACCTGCCTCTGTTGCTTCCTTCGACTCGCCTATCTTCTTTATCTCTGCGTTGAGCAGATCCAGCTGCTCCTTCAGCTTTGGAACATCGAATCCCTTCGCGGTCTTCTCATCCTCTTCCGCCAGGTCTTTTATCTTGTTCATCACGCTCGTCGCATTCTCCTGGGCCGTCGCGAACCTGTCAAGGCCCAACAACTCGTCTATCTGCTTCTTCCTGTCCGTAGGGCGCAGATTCAGGAAGTAGTCGAGCCCGTTCTGCTCAGAGTAGATCGCCTTGGAGAAGAGGTCATAGTCTATCTTCAGTATCTTCTCAACCTCCTCCGTCACTCTCTGTGGCTGTGACTGGACGTACGCGCCGTTCTTCTCCAGCTGCGCCTTAGCGCCGCCGTTCAGGCTTAGTGTCCTCTTGACGGAGTACTTGTCGCCTTCTATGGTGAAGTGGACCCTTACCGATGCTTCCTGCTTCTGCTCGGGTCTGTTCCTTATTATCTCTCCGGTGTTGACCCTTCTCCTCTGGATCGACGGGAAGGTTCCGAAGAGCGCAAAGGAGATCGCATCAAGAACGGAGCTCTTTCCTGCGCCCATCTGGCCTATGAGTATGTTGGTACCCCTGACAAAGTCGAGAGTGCTCTTTCCGTGGGTCTTCCAGTTCTCTAGCTCTATCTGCTCTATCATGCACTCACTTCAGAGGAATAATGCAGAAACAGATAGACATTAGTGGTATGTCTATTTATAGATTACAGGAGGCTCTCACTGTCGATCTCGACTTCCGTGACGTCAGGAACCTTCCTGAGCTTCTCCTCGAACGCGGTGCTTCCCTCCTCGTCCTCGTGTACGAACATTACCTTGAGCACCTTTATCCCGAACGCTATCTCCTCGGCCTGGAGCGCGTTTGGCTTGAGGTTATCCTTTATGCTCTTGATTATGGCGTCCTCCTTGCCATTCTCCATGTACACCTTGAAGACCGTGGCTACCTTTCCCATTATGGCCCCTCGAATCCGCACTTGTCACATCTGTACCTTGTGTAGGTCATCCTGCACTCATCGCACCTGGTTATGACTCCCTCACCGCACTTCGGGCACTTGAACTCGACGTACTGGCTGGAGAGCCTCCCGCATGAGGAGCAGACCTTTCCTGGCATACCTGTTGTCATGAAGATCACTAAGCGTATTAGAATTATAGATAGTATGATATAAACAGTAGAATATAAAAAGATTGTGAATTCCATGGCCAGTGCGCTTATTCAGACATACGGCTGCACCCTCAACCAGTCTGACAGCGACACGATGGAACTGATCCTAAAGGAGAACGGAATCCAAGTGGATAGGGAGGGAAGCTTATCAGACGACTACGACTATGTAATCGTGAACACGTGCACGGTAAAGACAGTCACAGAGCAGAAGACACTTGAGAGACTGATGCGGCTCCGGAAGATTGGCAAGAGGCTGATCGTGACCGGATGCATGGCGAGCGCAAACAGGGACAGGGTGCTCGCAGCGGCACCGGAGTCCAGCATAATAACCACGTCAAACATCCACAGGATAGCAGATGCACTTACGGACATAGCGAACGGCAGGAAAGCCGTCTATGACGATTATGGAAACGCCAGGAAAGTGGGGCACCTGATGGTGTTCGTGAAAGCGTTTGCAGCCTGGGAGGGCCTCACACCAATGACTGTGGAACCACAATTTCCCATGAAGGAAAGGAGATC
>JAJYFQ010000095.1 GCA_021785375.1 Microcaldota archaeon
TGAAGGCGCTCTGACTTCTCTCGGCACACGGACAACTTCGGATACCCTTATATGTCCATGCCCACTTCGGTAACCGAGAGACCTCGACGGGTCACCCGCACTGGCTACAGTGTGCATGTCTCACCCTCCACGCGATGAACCGCATACCCCGTTATCATGGTCTACAGGGCTGCCTTACCCCGATGGGGTTTTGGGTTCCACAGAGAACGCAGCGTCCCCAGTTCATCCCGCCGCTTCGGCATTCAGCATTTCGCTTTCAACCTGCACACTTCGGATAGGGGCCTCTCGGCATTCCCTCTCTCCTTCGCCTCATAGGTCTCGATGACCTCTATCGTGTTGTCCAGATCGTCCATCGCAACCTCTCTCCTATCTGCATAAGGGCTTATAACCCTATCTGGGCTTCGCCGGAGCTCTATATTCGGCCGGGAGAGATTTCGTAGACAATGTTTATAAACATCGACGGACATTGAAATCCCTGCGGATGACGACCAACAGCACATCTGCAGTAAAACTACCAAGGTGAATTTTAAATGGCAGGCCTCAAAACGCAGCTCAGAAAGGCGAACGACATTGACCAAGCGATAAGTGCGTTATGTACTACGAGAGGCACCATAGGCAGGTTCGAGTTCCTCAGGCTGGCTCCCGGCTTCGGCGTCGATGTAGACAAGTCCGGAGGACCCGGCGACGTGAAGCTTGTGCACAGGAAGACAGGAGTCTCGGTCATGATGAACGGGCATACCAGAGGAGAGCTCAATGCAAGCTACACTCTCAATGTGCTGAGGGACCTCAAGCGCAAGGGGAACTGTGGGCGCACAGCACCATGAATCCGGAGCGGGTGTTCACATGGCAAGTACCTTAAACGTGGAGTCAAGAGTCAGGCGGCTGATAGTTGCGTCCCAGGACACCGGTAAATTGAGATCAAGACGCGCAGCAGAGCAACTGATCGCTTTGGCGCGCAGCGACAGGTCCGCTGCCGACGCGCTCGTGTCGGAGCTCCGCGGCGACATGGATAAACTGGACCGCATAGTGGGGCACGCGCAGGAGCCGGTTGAAGTGCTGAGGAACGCAACAGCGATTCCTTCGTGCATACGCGATATCAGTGCAAAATCGAGGCTGATCCAGGAGACCGAGGTTGCCGGAGGCCTGCAGAGGAAGGTAAAAGACATGCTCCTTGTTCTCGGCGTGGAGACGTACTACGAGGCATTGCGTTTCAAGGTAGGTCAGTCGATATTCGTCCCTCCTTTCCTTGTAGGGATGGGGATAGGCGGAAGGCCGATCCTGCTGAATACGTGCGGAGAGAGGCACATCACTGACCGTTACCTGAGAAAGGCCAGCGGATTCGCCAGCCGGTGGGGATCGGACTTCTTCTCCGTTGCGGTGTCCAATACGGGTGAGACGCCGGAATCGGCGAGGCGGGGCATTGCGCTCTCAAAAACATTCGACGAATACTGGCCAACGGATCGATTGTGGGAGAGGTTCAGGGATCTCAGGAAGAGGCCCGATGCCAAGGTCTATGACCTCTCCAGGCTGATCGTGGAGGGCAATGGGGAGTAAGACCGCTGCGGATCGCCCGTTCCGTTATGGAATGCCTAAGTTATCCGGCATGTCAAGTGCGCCTTGCACAAAAAATTTATGAATCGGCAGGACCAAATTCATGCAGGTGGTATTGCGCAAAGAACGGAAGACAGCACATCAGTTCGGATCGCACGGCATTCGCTGCTACTGTCGCTGACAAGTACCGTCGAGGATATATCTACGCTATCCATGGTTATACGGAGGACGATAAAGTACAAGGGCGAGAGGGATGCGGCGCTCCACGTGGCAAAGAGGCTCGAGGAGGCCGAGTATCATCTCAACAATGCGATGCTCTCTGTAGGACTTCGACCGTCGGCCACCGGCAGCGGAAGGACTGAAGATCTTGCCGGTGTGCTTAGGGACTCGGTCCGCGACCGCGCCGATCCAATAAATGAGATGGAGCATCAGCTGGAGCTCGCGTATCCGATAGAGGTTCTTGCGAGGCAGGTGTCCGAGGGCACGCTGCGCGCAGTGCTGCTTGCTGAGAAGCTTGTCGAAGCGGCAGAGGATGTGGCATCAAAGATCGAGATGCTCGATGACAGATCCGCAAGGAGGCTTGACAGGGTGATCTTCAACGCCGCGGGCAGCATAGCGGATGACATCCGGAAGCTCAGGAAGATGAAGCCGTGAGGAGCAGACAGAACGCCCGCTAGAAAATATTTATAAAGGGCTGTGAACTACAATACCTCTGCTGTACGACGACCGGGAAGATCAGCCACGGCGAATTTCGCAACGCTCAGACCAGAGCCGAAGTCGTAAAAGCAAGCAATTGATGCTATGTCAGAATCTATATTCAGAGAATCGAGGAGAGGTCCGATGGCACTCCCTCCGAAGATGGAAAGGGAGCTTCAGGGGGCCGTAAGAAGGCACCCGTCCAACGGGTCAGGGCCTGCAAAAGGGGCAGTTACCGACGAGAAGGAAGAGGCGGGATGGCACCCAAAGACCGGAAAGGAGTGGCATGATGAAGGTATGACCATGCCCACTAATACCCCGATGCAACGCTCTATGAGGGATGCGGCTCTAAAATTCGCAGGCGAGACGCTGCTGGAAGAGTCGAAGACAGATGGCAGCAGGGAGGGTGCGGAGGACATTGTGCACAGGTTGACGCACATCAGGGCAAACATGATGGGAAGCAGGACCATCGGGATGTTTAACGCCGCAAAGCAGTAAGATTCGTCGGCGCCTGGAGCCTGGCCTCCGAAAGTCATCGGATATGTATTGTCCTTTAATTAGTTTCTCTCGGAGTTCCGTCGTCATTTTATTTCACCAATAAACCCTCTTTCTCGAGCTCAAGCCTGAGTTCAAGCCAGGCCTGCTCTTTAGCATTCCTTGCGTATGCGATGCCTTTCTCGTATGCGGTGCCTCTCCTCTGTTCAGGCCTCAACTTCTCGTAATACGCGATGAGTGGCGTCCTCAAACGGCCGTCCATCTCCAGACTCATGTGCGGCCTTACTTCGTTATAGAACCTGACGGCCTCCGCAAGTCCGCACTTCTTCCACTTCATAATGCCCTTTATGGTGCCTCCCAGTTTCTCGACCTTCCCGTTTGTCTGTGGGTGTTTCACCCTCGACAGCACGTGTTTCTTCACCCCTGCTCCGAGTATGTGTTTCCTGAATCTGTACTCGTCATTCTCATCCTTGCAGAACTGGGATCCGTGGTCCGACATCAGTTCACGGGGCACGGCCCTCCACAACGTCACTGCGTCATCAAATACCGATATCGCATTGTCAGTCGTTGCGTTGGAGAACTCGCCATACCCCATTATGCATCTCGACGCGTCGTCCTCGTAGAGGATTATCTGCCTTCCGTTGTACTCGGTGTAATCCGTATGCCACATTGAGTTGCTGTGCCTCCTCTCCCACCTGACCCATTTCCTCTGTTTGCTCTTCTTCGGTTCTTTCTTTGCAAGTCCTTCCCGGACCAATATCCTGTGAATCCTATTGTGCGCCATCTTTGCCCCTCTTTCAGCGAGTAGCTTCTCTATGGTTAATGCACCGCCACCATATCTTTCTTTCGCTTTACGCACCATTCTGGCGTCCTGCGGAGAGATCGGTACGGACCTGCGGCCGCGTTTCCTTAACTGCACCATGTAGACCGGAATGCCACGGTACTTTACCCTCAGTTTTCTGACCCATTGCGGCGTTATTCCCTGCTGTTTTGCAATCCTGTTTACAGATAGTTCGCCTTCCTCCAGTCTTCTCAGTATCCATCGTAGTTGCTTGTTGTTTAGTTTTCCCATGAACGTTGAGTCACGCAAATGTACTAATTCAGTCAGGGTCAGATGCCTCAGTCGTCTTGTCGTGAGAAACTTATTTCGGGATTGTACAAAAGTCATCGGATAAGG
>JAJYFQ010000096.1 GCA_021785375.1 Microcaldota archaeon
GCAGGAAGTCCCTGTACGTCTTGTACGCAGTCTCTATGTCCTTAAACGTTACCTCTTCGTTGTAGGAGTGTATTATCCTGTTGTTTCCAGGCCCGAAGGCGATTGTAGGAATTCCCTTCTCCCTGAAGTATCTGCCATCGGTTCCTCCGTTCTTTATGAACGCCTTGGCTCCTGGCACGTGCCTCCTGAGCGTACGGACAAACTCCACGGCCAGCGGATTGTCGCTCCTCGTATAGTTAGGGTCGACAGCGATGCTCTCCTCGATCTTTGCGTGCTTCAGGAGTGACCTTACCGTTCTCAGCGCCGTGCCCGCGCTTACTCCGGGAGGCAGCCTCATGTCAACCTCGGCGTAGCACCTGTCGGGAACGACATTCGTTTTGACCCCGCCGTTTATTATGGCAGGATTGAACGTGACCATGCCGACGTCATTCCCGAACTCCCTTATTCCAACATCAAGCATCTTCCTCGCGGATTCCGGGACAGAGATCTTCATCCTGCTTATCGAGGAGAGGCGCTCAAGGTCTTCGACCATGTACATTATCGCATTCCTTCCCAACGAGGGCAGGCTCGCGTGCGCCACCTTGCCCTCGGTAAAGAGCTTCACCTGAAGTATGCCCTTCTCGCCAAGCCCGACCAACTCCGCGCGGGAGGGCTCGGCATTGAGCACAAGGTCCGGTCTATACTTCTCTGCGAGGTGCTTTGACCCATTGAAACCGCCAACTTCCTCGTCAGGCACCGCAGTAAATATGATGCGGTAATCGACCATCTCCGCAATCTCTGATACGAGCTGCATGAAGACCGCGAGGCCCGCCTTCATATCCGCGCTTCCCCTTCCGAAGACTCCCTTGGCCGTGACCTTGCCCGAATACGGGTCCTCTTTCCATCCGCTTCTGTCTCCCTCCGGAACCACGTCGAAATGGCCGTTGAGCAGGACGCTCCTCTTTCCTCTGCCGGCTTCTGCTATGATCACAGGGGATCCCTTCTTGAACTCAACGATCCTTGCCGATGTGCCATTGTCCGACATCCACTTTCTTATGAATGTTGCAGCTTCAGCGATCCTGGCACTGTCCGCTGTTACGGAAGGTATCCTGACAAGGTCAGAGACGAGAGATCCTATCTTCCTTATAGTTCCATCACTCATGCAATCACGGTTGACACACGGCCTATTTCACAGCATTCTCAAGGAGCCGTATGTCGGGGGCTCCCCTCCTGACGTCCATCCGCGCGTTTATCCCGTACGGTATGGTGAGCATCGGTGCCGTGTGCCCGAAGTCCATCCCCATCACTATCGGGAAGTCGTATCCCTTTGTCACGTCAAGAATTATCTTGTCCAACCCATAGTCATGCCTGTCTATCCTGTACTCGTTGAGGTTTACTCTCCCAACAAGCATGCCCTTTATCTTGTCGAATACGCCTATCATCTCAAGCTGCCTGAGGAATCTGTCCGTCATTGGCGATACTGCCTCCGTGTCTTCCCAGAATAGTATCTTGTTGCTGAAGTCCGGGAAGTACTCCGTCTCGGCAAGATTGAGTATAGTGAAGATGTGGCCTCCGACCAGCCTGCCGGAGGCCCTGCCCTCCTTGAGCACCTTCCATGAGGTGTTCATAAGGCCTCTGTTCGTCGGTTCTGCGGCGCTGTAGTTGAACGTGAACTTCCTAGACGGCGTCAGGCCAAGAGGGGCGCGGTATCCTCCGACGACCGTCTCGAAGTTCCTGTACGTGTACTCCCCGATTATGTCACTGCCCATCCGTATCGCACCATTCGGGCCGTAAAAGGTTACAAGATCCGTCTTCTTGTTTATGGCGCAGTGCATGAAGGTTATGTCGCTGAACCCGCAGAAAATCTTCGGATTCTTCCTGACCATGCCGTAATCAATGTGTTCGAGCAGGTCGTTGGAGTTGTATCCACCACGTGCAGCAACGACGGCCCGTATCTCGTCGTCTTCGAACATCGTGTTGAAATCGTCAAGCCTCTGCTCTATGGTCCCTGCCTTGTGTCCGTATCTCTTCCTGTAGTTCTTACCGAACCTCACCCTGTAGCCCTTGCTCTCGAGAAAGCGCGCGTTGTTCCTGAGCCCTACCACGTGCTTCGGGGTAAGATCAGAGGCCGGGCTGATGATGCCTATCGTATCGCCGCGCCTGAGCCTCTCGGGTTTTAAGGCATCCATATGGTCTTCATATGCAGATCCGTTTATTAAAGATGTGAGTCGGCCATCCGCTATTCCGAATGCCATGGCAATACACAGACCACTGAACAATATTTATAAAGGAGAAAAGCCACAAAAACAGTGGGGTTGGTATAGTGGAGATACATGATATAGCTATGAGTAGGTCTATTCTCAGAGGAAGCTCGGAGGCGCTGTCTGGGGAAGTGTTGCGCGTCCTGCTCGGCACAGGAGAGCCAAATATCCGAGACCATGCGACAATAGCCGCATTCTTTGAGGCGGCGCAGAGGCGCCACAGGCATGTCTTTGACCGTTTCCTCGAGGTAGGCATGCCTATTGACCTAGTAAACAAGGAAGGGAAGGGCATCGCAGCGTATGCGGTTAAATCCGGAGACCCTGGGTGGCTGGACTACGTGCTCTCGAGGGAACCAGACTCGGAGAGGAGGAGGTCGTTGGCAAACAGGAAGAGCAGGCACGTGAGAAATCCTCCGATGGTCTACGCGATAACTGATATAGTGAACTCCGTTCCAATGATCAAGAAGCTCAAATCTCTCGGAGCAAATCCGCATATTGGCGGCCACAACGGAATGAACATGCTGATGTTCTCTGCCATATATGACAACATAGAGGCAGCAAGATATTTCCTGAAAGCGGGGGTGCATCCCAACGAAAGGAGCAGGTCCGGGGATACCGCCATTATGCTAGCAATAACGAATGGAAGCACGAAGGTCTTTGACCTACTGCTCAAGGCACCCAACCTGCGCCTCGGGATGCAGAATGAGCGGGGGGAGACGGAGTTCGTCGTGGCGGTGCGCGCTGCAGATGCAAGGGCGCTTCAAAAGCTCATTGAACTGGCAGACCGGATAGGAAAAGCGCGCGGCATTCCGGATCTACCCGTGCGACTCTTGGGGCAGAGGGACAATAACGGTGACTCAGCAGCGACAGCAGCGGCAAAACTCGGCTATTATGGCATTGTCGAAAAGATCTCCGCCGCAGGTGCATCGATAACCCTCAAGGACAGGAGGGCAATCCTCGATTACTGGGAGAGGCAGGAGAGGCGTGCGCTCTTCGCCGAACCCAGGGACGGAGAGGCGTATCCTCAAAGGACTGTCGAAAGGAAGGCGCGTCTCAGGATAGGGAAAATGCTGGAAATCATGGTAACCGGGCCTGGCGGTACTGATAGGCACGGCAACGCAAAACAGGAAAGGCGCAGGATAGTGGCATAGGCATCGCGATTTCATCCGCTAAGCCCTAACAAAATACACAATGCGTGGATGTATTTTGCCAATGTCAAGGCACTTTTATATATGAGGAGAAGGAGATATACATTCAAGATGCACTTGCCGAAATTGCAGAAAAGGTTTAAAAAGCCCTTCCGGCTTATAGGTAAGCACACAAAAGTGTCGCACATGAATGGTAAAAATGCGTCGGAAAATAACGGAGAAATCCTCTACGCTAGCCATGACTGTGCGAAGACGATGCAGACGGCCGGCTTTATAGTATTGTGGCTGTCTGCATAAGGGCTCTGTTTCTGTGGTCTTTATGCAAACAATAAATGTCTAGTGTAAATCATGAAAAATAACAAAATCTGGTGAATATGGCACACATTTCCGGAGTTACGAATGGGGCAGGAAGGAGGCCGAAGCCGGCGGTAGTGGAAGAGAACGCAGCGAAGCTCGCCTTCTTTGCGGAGCGCAGGGTAGAGCCGGCATTCCCCGAGTCAAGGGCGGTGTGGGGGGA
>JAJYFQ010000097.1 GCA_021785375.1 Microcaldota archaeon
AGCTTTAAATAGATTGACCTATCACATAATAGATCCGATGGTAAGGATGGCAACGGAGAAGGAAGTCACTATGCAGAAGGAAGGCCTCTCGCCGAACCCGCACATGCCCGAGGAGCTCGCCAGGAATATGCAGACCCAGGGATACCACTTCGTAGGAAGGCACTCCGCAACGAAGATCTGCAACTACACTGCCGACAGCATGAAGAAGGAGGGCCACGGCTGCTACAAGAGCCGTTTCTACGGCATAAGGAGTCACAGGTGCATACAGGCAACTCCGGCGATAGGATGCAACCTTGCATGCACGTTCTGCTGGAGGATAATTCCCGAGGAGGAGGGTTTCAAGTGGAACGAGATCAATGCGATAAAGGCGTGGGACGACCCTGCCAGGATAGTAGACGGGCTGGTAGAGGAGCACAAGCGCATAATTAGTGGATACAAGGGAAATGAGAATGTCGACATAAAGAAGTGGTTCGAGTCGAATGATCCTGCCCACGTCGCGCTGAGCCTTACCGGAGAGCCGCTCTTCTATCCAAGGATGAACGAGCTTCTCGCAGAGTTCCACAGGAGGAATATCAGCACCTTCCTTGTCACTAACGGGACAATGGTCAATGCACTGCGCAACCTGACGGTAATGCCAACGCAGCTCTACGTCTCGATACAGGCTCCCAACCGGGAGATATACGAGAAGGTAACAAGGCCAAAGACGCTCGAGGCATGGAACAACTTCCAGCAGTTTCTGGAGATCTTCTCAGGTCTTCCAACGAGGAGGGTCTTCAGACTTACGCTCATCAGGAATGTCAATATGACCGATGCAAAAGGATATGCGGAGCTGATCAGGCAGGGCAGGCCGCATTACGTAGAGGTAAAGGGATTCGTCTTCGTTGGCGGCGCTCGCGGGGCGGAGAGGAACCTTTCTTATGGGCAGATGCCAAGCAGGGAGGAGATATCGGCTTTCGCCGATGAGATAGCAAGGGAGTCTGGGTACAAGGTTGTCGATTATCATGAGAGCAGCAAGGTTGCACTCCTCTGCGCCGACGATGACGCAGCAAGGAGGAGGGTCATAAGATTCGAGAAGTGAACGGATGGCAAAGAGAGTGGGTGGCGGAACGGGAATAAGGAAAGCAACCGATGCATTCAAGATCGGGGATCTTGATACTCTAAAGCACGGCATCGAGTACCAGAACAGGATAAGGGCTATACGGGTAGTCATTGTTGCCACCCTGCTTGCCAGCCTGGTCGTCTTCATCATGATCGCCGCATTTGCTATTATCAATGAAGGCGCGTCGAAGTTCGTTGCAGAGTTCGAGTCGATGAACCTTTACTACTTCCTGCTGGCGCTTATAGTGATATTCACGGGTTATGTGATGCGTTTTCCCAAGTGGGAGCTGTATCTCAAGAGGCTTAAGGTAAGGATACCTCGCGGCAAGAACTTCATGGTCTATCTCTCAATGTACTCAATGGACATAACCCCAGGAAGGTGGGGCCGTGCCGTGGTCTCGTATACGATAAACAAACTTACCCGGGTACCATTCATAAGGACCTTTCCCGCTGTTGTCGCCGACATCTTCACCGACTTCCTTGGATTTGCCATTCTTCTCGTAATAGCGACGCTGCTGGTGCAGAAATTCGTCCTGCTTTCCGTCATCATAACGATACTCCTCCTGATACCGTTCGTCTTCGTTTACATGAGAAGGCCGTACAACTTCATGAAGCGCTGGCTCGGAAGGGTGAAGAAGCTGAAGAGCATCTTCCAGATGGGCGACATGTACTTCAAATACCACAGGCTTCTCGGACACGGGTCGTACGCGTACTCCATGCTATACACAATACCCGCGATGTTCCTTAACGGGCTCGCCCTATACCTGGTGATACTTGCGTTCGGGGTGCAACTCCCCATAGCCCTCCTGCCCACCGTGATCTTCATTTTCACATCATCGCTTATCCTGGGCATGATAACCGGAATACCCGCCACGCTCGGAGTCACCGATGCCGCCCTTGTCGGATACCTGACGCTATTCTTCCCCACCCTGATTGGCGTAGGGCTCGCGTCAGTGATAACGATCTTCTTCAGGATCGCATCGGTCTGGTTCGTAGAGGGATTCGGGTTCTCCGCGCTAATCTACACCATGAGGTACTGGGACATACCTGCGCAGCACTACAAGGAAAACACAGAGATTGCAGAATAGGCTTATAAATCTCGTATTCAATCCTTCCACAGGCGATCGCTTGACCAACGTCGATGATACGGAAGCCTTACTTGGAGAACTTGATGCCGTGCTTAGGGACGCACATTACGACGAATTGCTGGAGAAGCGCAACGGCACGCCCGGTTCCCGCGGGTCAATGGAGATGTCGCTTCACGAGGTGGCGCTTAACGCAGCAAAGCACGGCGGCCGATGGAACGACGAGCTCGACCTTATCATCAAGAAGGGCATCGTCGATCCAAACAAGCGCAACGGGCAGGGATACACAGCCGAGGAGGTTGTGAGGCAGGCCCGCACAGAGGCGATACACCAACGCGATCATGATCTCGTAGGTGCCTGTGGGGTTGTGGTAAGGAAGCTCATGGACTACAAGCACGACTGGGACGTGAGCCATCGGCACCAATTCATGCCGACGCCAAAAGTCCTTCGCAACATAGCGTAGCCGCCCGGGATCGGCGACTGCCGATTTTGTAGAGCAACCTTATAAAGGATCCAAAAGATATCCTGGATAGTAAAGGCGGCAAGGATGGAAGCGGAAAAGCATGTGCCCAGCACAGACAATGCGCTCAACATCGACGTTGACGTGCATGCACTTCTGGACGACATCCAGAGGCTGATGCGCGAACCACGCAATGAGAATATTCGCGAGCGTGCTAGTCATGCAGCCAGCGAACTCGGGTTTCTGCTGGGTTACGAGGCCGACCACGTGTCTAATCCGGCGCTCAGGTCACTCCACGCCCGCGTCGAGGCCGAGCTGCTCCTGAGAGGAGATATTCCTGCACTTAGAGCTGCTGTATACCCCAATCTCAGGCGCTGATCATCGTACCGCGAACCTTGCGAGCGATTCCATCTCTGCAGGCGTGGGGGATGCAGGGACTATTATCACGAGCGGCTTTCCTCCGAAGCGCTCCTCCACCCTTCCTATGTCCTTTACTGCGAGGTACGCTATCGCCTCCGTACTCTTTCCTACGTCACCCATAACGAGTATGTAAAGGTCATCGGTGAATATGTCGAGCCTCTTCTCCCAGTCCGCATCGCGGAGTAGTTGCACTGCCTGGGCAAGCGTCATGAAGTTTCTCGATTTCGCTTCGAGATCCAGCAGTATCAGCGAGTGCTGGTCATCATCAAGGTTCTTCCGCAGGGAGTCAATGAACGAAGTGGGTTTGTAGTTGCTGCTCCAGAAAGGCACCGTAAAAGGTGGGCCAAACCTGTACACGTCGAGACCGCTCTGGCCTATCGCCGCCGAGAAGATTGACGGGGCGTGGTAGACCGTGTACTCTATGCCCTGCCTCTTTGCCTCGTCAAGTAGTATGTGGTGGGTAGTCGCGATGAGCGGGTCTCCAGGGATGAGGATGGCGAGCGTCTTGTCCTTCGCCTTCGCAACGGTCTCCTTCGCCCTGTCCTCAAGGTCGGCTCTCTGTATCGCCGTTATCCCGGCCTTGACTTCCGCCTTCAGGTAGTCCACGTACTGGCCAGGAAGGAACGTAGTGTAGTCCTCCATGAGAACGAGATCCGCAGACTTCAGCGCCTCAAGCGCCCTAACGGAGATGTCCTTTGCATCAAGCCCCAGTCCTATAAGGAGAAGCATCTCAATCCCTTATCCCATTCGGAGTTATCTTTATCACTGCCTCCGCCTCGGGCATGCTCGGCGAGTCGACGAGCCTCACTATCCTCTTCTCCTCCTTGCTCTT
>JAJYFQ010000098.1 GCA_021785375.1 Microcaldota archaeon
AGGATACTGTTCCGAAGACGCAGATATTCGTGGACCTCTGGAACATGAAGGAGTGGTATGCCGGCAGGTTCTCAAAACGGATCAAGGAGAGGATAGATGGTCTCTATGCCAAGACAGTACTACAATAAGGTGCATACGGAGAAGAGCTTCAGGCTCCTACAGAAACTCGCAGGAGAAGTAGAATTCGTGCTGATCGGCGGCTGGGCCGTCAACTACTACGTAAAGCAGCAGAACAGCCTTGACATAGACATCATAATCGCACCGGAAACTCTTGAGTACTTCAAGAAGTACGGCATAGACAATTATGGCATTGACGTTATGTACACCACGATAGACGCTGTGCGCGTTGACCTGTTCGTACAGGGGATATCTGACAAGGAACTTCTCATACCAATACCTGAAATAATCTCAAGCAGCGCGAGGATAGGCGGGGTCAAGGTGGTCAAGAAGGAGGTGCTCATGCTCCTAAAGTTCGGGGGCTACTTCAGTTTCGACAGGACAAAGACGGACAAGGACATAATAGATGTGGTGGGCCTTCTCTTCTACGGCTCCATAGACCTTGATGAGGTAAAGAGGTATACTGACAAGTACGGGATCGATGAGAGGAAGGGGCCTGTGGGAATGCTCGAGTACCTGGACAAGGGGGAGAAGTACTGGGACTTCATAACCGACTCAAGGGAGGAGTACCAGAGGCTCAAAGAGAAGGCAAAGGCAGATATAAACAAGGTGTTTTACAATAAAGGATAAAGGCGAGACAATGGCAGACAAGATAAGATGCGCGCACATACTGGTGAAGAGCGAGGCACAGGCGAAGGAGATACTGGACAAGCTGAACAAGGGCGAGAAGTTTTCAGCGCTTGCACAGCAGTACTCCATAGATACTGGATCTGCAAAGAGGGGCGGAGACCTCGGTCAGTTCGGCAGGGGAATAATGGTCAGGGAGTTCGAGAAGGCGGCATTCTCGCTAGACAAGGGCCAGGTCTCTGGGGTGGTAAAGACGGACTTCGGATACCACATAATCAAGAGGCTCGAATGATCATGCATCCTTCATGTTCTCGTAGGAGCTCACGATATGCTTGTTCAGGTCATCGACCTTGACGCTCGCGCCTATCCTCTCGATTATGTCCTCCCTGCCAAATGTCTTGGAGCAGACTAGAACCACATTGGCGGTGAACGAGTTCGGTGCAACCTCGAAGACCTTGAACCTCTTTTTCAGCAGCGAGATGTAGCTCTCGAGCCTGACCTGTCCGTTGGAGGAGTTGATGTAATTGATCGCAAAGGTTCCCGCAGGGCCTAACGCCTCATACACCCCATCAACGAACTCCTGCGTAAGGAACTGATCCGGCAACAAATCATCAACGTAAGCATCAAGTATTATCACGTCATATCTGTGCTTCACGCTCTTTACGTATCCTGCGCCATCGCCGATCATGACATTCACATCTATTTTCTCGGGAAGGAAGCTCTCCATCGCATTGACCATGTTCTTGTCGGTTTCCACCGCATCTATCGCGATTGACGTGCCGAGGATCTTGCGCAGCTGATACGGAACCGTGCCTCCCCCGAGTCCTATGATAAGTGCACGGGGCCTCGGATAAAGGAAGGCGAGCGGAAGGAAGCAGTCCCAGTAATCGTGGGTGTAGATGCTGTCCTTGCTGATTCTAGAGTACACCGTGCCGTTGAACTTCAGAACCTTCTGGCTGCCGTACTCATAGATCTCGATCCTGCCGCCGCTCTCCCCTTTGATGAATCCTGTGCGCTTTATTCCAAAAAGACGGTCGAGAAACTCCATCTGATCAGGACCTCAATATCCCTTAGTAGCTTTCTTTATGTCTATCTTGGTGGCTTCTGCAAATCTCCTGTCTTCCTCGATCTTTTTGATGAAGGAGATGGCTCTTTCCAGACTGTCAACTTCATAATCAGGCACAAAATCTGCCTTGCGTTTCCCAGTGAATTCTGGCCGCAGATCCCCGTGCTCCCATGTTATGAGTATAGTGGTTATCGCTGTCTGATCCCTTCCCAGGTGTGCAAGCACGGCATCATAGTAGTTCTTCAGGGTCTTAAGGTCGGAGTACTTGTCGCCCACCGCATAGAACCTCGTCTCCCTAGGGCCCAACTTGAACTCTGTGACTATCTGTTCTATCAGCCCCGTCTTAGGCTTCCTACATGTGCAGTTCGCGTCCTCTGCGTGCGGGCATGTCTTTATCACAAAATGCCCCTGCCTGATCCCGGCATCTTCAGCAACCATCTCTAGTCTGCGCGACATCTCGTCATAGTCTCTTTGTGAGGCCTGCCCAGTGGCAAGATAATGCTGGTTGGTGAACACCCCAATCCTATAATGGTCTCCGCTGAGCATTTCCAGGGACTCCTTCAGCCGTGGCACGAGCACGAACACCGAAAGGTTGATCACCCCTCCTGGATGATTGTCACAGAGCACTCCATCCCTGTCGAGTAGTACCAGCGCATGAATTGCTTTTGGCTGTGGTGTGAATCCATCCTTCATTATCTTCACCGTTTTCTCAGAGGCTTCCCTGCTCATAGATTACCTTGCTCCCCTCCATCTCAAAGCCGAACCGTTCCGCCCTCGCCTCGGGGAGGGCCTCGATTATCCTCTCATGCTTGTCCGGGTCGGCAAAGAACATAAAGAATCCCCCCCCTCCGGCTCCCATAAGTTCCCCTCCCTCCGCGCCGTTCTCTATGGCTGTCTTATATAGCCGGTTTAGATATTGGTCGCTTATCCCGCTGGCGAGGGTCTTCTTCAGTTCCCAGTTCTCGTGGAGTATTTTCCCCGTCTCCATCCATCTCCCATCCTGGTAAGCAGCGTACAGCTTGTAAGCAAGGTCCACCATCTTCCTGTACGCGTCCACGTGACTGCCTGCCTCTGCTCCCTGATTCACGTGTATGCTTGACGAGCTTCTCTCCTTTCCCGTATACATGAGCAGAAGGTGCTTCTCAAGCTCTCCAATGTCCTTCTTCTTCATCTCCACATCTTTTACGTCAACGGTTCCATCCTTTTTGAACACCAGCAGCTTTATGCCACCGTACGCTGCCATGTACTGGTCCTGCTTACCTCCGGCCTCCCTGAGCACTTCCCTCTCAATGTACACGGCCTCCCTTGCGAGCTGTTCTGGCGATACCTTCTCCCCCTTATAAGAATGAAGGGCATTGAGAAGCCCTACGGCAAATGAGCTGCTTGATCCAACTCCGGTTCCCCTGGCAGGAAAATCAGCTATCGAGTTTATCTGAACCCCCTTTGTTATTCCAGTGAATTTGAGGCATTCCCTTATCGAAGGATGGTTTATCTCGTCGACGTTTGTCACATCGTTCTCCATGAGTGCATAATGGGCGCGTATGCTGTTCTCGAAGAAGTAGCGGCTCACGGTTATGTACATATACCTATTCAGTGCCCCGCTCACAAAGGCACCATCGCCATACTTTGTGTAGTAGTCTGCGATATCCCCTCCGCCGGCAATATGTACACGAAACGGGGTTTTAGTTATAATAACGCGCTTCTCTCCGCTCATTCCCTCACATTAATCTGTATAAGTGTTGCTTAGATCATTTATATAGTTAACCGTGCTCTTGCCCATTCCAGCTACTTTCTAGAAGATGCACACGTGTGTCATGCGTCGATGAGGTCCTCCACTATGTCTGCAAGGAGATGGCCTATTGCCATGTGGACCTCCTGTATAATGGGGGTTCTTGTGTTCTGAACCCGTATGATCCTGTCTGCCTTGCCGCTGAGCTTGCCCGGCATCCTCACAGGCATGATGCTGGGTTTCGCCCGATCGCTCGGCGAATTTGGCGCGACCATTACCTTTGTTTCCAACGTGCCGGGTGAAACCCAAACACTGCCGTTGGCCATCTATGCCGCGCTG
>JAJYFQ010000099.1 GCA_021785375.1 Microcaldota archaeon
CTTCTGCTCCCCGTCAGGGTCGAAGAAGATCTCCGTGTCCATCTGCGTGAACTCTCTCATGCGCACGAGGTGCTGCCTGGCCGAGATCTCGTTCCTGTAGGCCCTTCCCATCTGGCAGATCACTGACGGGAGCTTCAGGCCGAAGGACCTGAAGAGGTTCCTGAAATCGAGGAAGATCGACTGTGCGGTCTCCGGGCGCATATAACCTACCGTGTCGCCCTGCCCGATCTTCGTCTTGAGCATGAGATTGAACTTCTCTATCTTCGAGAGCTTTCCCCTGCACTTCGCGCAGACGATCCTGTTCTCCTCTATCCTCTGCTCCATCTGCTCTATCGTGAGCTTCTTGACGTCGTTAGCGCTCTTCCTCTCGCCCTTGCCCTCGTAGAACTCCTCGAGGAGCTTGTCTATCCTGTACGGTGTTCCGCACTGGCTGCACGTGGAAACCGGATCGGTGAACGCAGCGACGTGGCCGCTCGCCTTGAGCACGTCCTCAGAAAGGATGTTCGCGCTCTCTATCTCAAGCGCCCCGATGGTCTCGACAAAGAGGTTCCTCCACTCCCTCTCTATGTTCCTCCTTATCCGCATGCCCACCGGTCCGAAGTCGTAGAATCCGGCTATCTCCTTGTAGATGCTGAATGCAGGGTAGTAGATCATCCTCCTGTCTACGATCTCATCCAGTGCAGATCTCTTCTCCTCCATAAATATCAGGAGATCAGGTTGGAATCGGCTTCGCCTGCGCCGCCTTTGTCTGCTGCGCCTCATTCAGGTTCGTTATCGTTATCGTGTAGGTTCCCGACATCTTCTTCGCCGCCCTGTTCAGCGCCTCTCTCGCAACGTTCTTCGCCGAGGCCACGGTGCTGAGCTCGAAGATTATCTGGCCCCTCTTGACCCTCGCCGCTACCGACGACGGACTTCCGAATGACAGGGACATGCCCTGGGAGATTCTGTCCGCTCCTGCTCCTGTGGCCCTCTTCTTCTCCCTCACCACGTTGTGCGGGTACGGCCTCAGCTTCAGGAAGTAGTTGTTGATCAGCTCTCTCTCGAGGTACTTGTTCGAGACCTGCCTCGCCGCCTCGAGCGAGTTGGACCTTATCTGGACGTCCTGGTCCGAGACGAGCGTCAGGTAGAGATCGTAGTTCGGCTTGCTCACTCCCATCTTGAAGATCAACAGGCTGGTGTGCGGAAGCGCCTTGATGTAGTTCTTCCTCGGCTTCTTCACGGAGTACCTTGCCCATGCCTGGCTCCTTATGCTCCTTACGGATCTGGCTGGTCTTAGTTTCATTCAAATCACGAGATGACTTTATACGACTTACGCAGAGAAATTGCTGTAAAAGCCGATGGATAATACATTGCATAACGAATATTTAAATATATCCTTGCCGGAGTCCATTTAGGGAGCATAATGAGGACAAGGAGGGACAGTGCCGGGCAGCAGCATGCCGATGCAAGCGCCCTGCGCAAACATCCTGCCGTAGCTGCATATGCGGTGCCACCGGAGGGCCGCATCGACACCGGCAAGGGAGCAGAGACTGCACGGGAGCTCAGGGAGCCGCTGGCCGATGCACTTCACGGGGATCCAATGGAAGTGGCAGAGATGCTCAGATACACGGTAGGGGAGCTCGGCGAACTGATCACTGCCGCTGCAATGCGCGTAAGTGATGCGACCGCGTTCAGCCTGTGGAGGGAGGGGGTCGAGAAGCCGAGCCGCTTGCAGGAACGCAAGCTTCGGATACTCTACGACGCTACAAAAAGAATGTCGTCTGTCTACGATCAGGATACCACGAGGAGGTTCTTCCGCATTCCCAATTCGGATCTCGGGGGCAGATCCCCTATCGCGGTCCTGGAGGAGGACACGGACATCATCACGGCGAGATCGGTGGTAATGAATGCCGTGGATGCCTTCCTTTCCTGAGCGACTGGCCATCAAGCCCCCCACCGTGCATATCTTTAATATGTGGCGGTCATATTTTTATCATGGCGCAGATCTCGGAGATGTTCGGCAAGAAGTGGTTTCGCAGGGATGTCCTGGCAATACTCGGCTTCCTTGTTCTGCAGTTCATACTCGGGATGGCATTAAACTTGTTTGTTGCCTTCCCAAATGTACCTGCGGGTTCCCAAGAGCAGACTTACATCAACGCAATATTCACCACCCCGTTTTTGCTTGAGCATTTCGTGGTCGGGGTGGGACTGCTTCTCGGTTCTGCCTGGATACTGGTTGGTGCAGCGAGGTCCAAAGTGAGGAATGCCTCATTGGTTGCCGGTCTGGGGTTTATATCGATATTAGTGGCTTATCTCTCCGGATTTGAATTTCTTTTATCCGGATTCCGGAACAACGCCCTCTCATTTGCGATGGGCCTTGGTTTCATTGTGGCGCTGCTTTCCTATTTTGCGCTCTATCGGCTGAGCGATAAAATGAGATGACTCACATAGACCTGGCGCTCGCATTCGCGGCGCCGCGCAGGCATGCTATCCGCAAGAACCGCGGCCCTACCCCTCACGGAGCTCAGACTCCGATGCTCGCTTCGATGCTTTGGATGTCCATGTCCCATGCCATGCTGCAACCGAGGCTGTGCTTCTCAGCCATCCTGAGCACTTCCTTCATGCTCTGGTGCTGAGCCTCGTATCCGCAGGCACAGGAGAACATATACTCTCCCATATCTCCACCCCCGAGAGACTTTAACGCAATTAAGGTATTTAAATTTATTGTGCAAGCCCGGCTAATCCTCTACCTGAAACTGTAGTGGAAGCGGAGACATACGGTCGCATCGCCTTGCGTTGCTGACGTCGGCATCTCACGTTGCGGATCCTGCCGGGGTCACTCTGTCCTGACCATGCCTCTTATGTGGTCAAGTAGTATGCCAACCTGTTCCGTATTCCCTGACGAGTTCTCCCTCCTCGCCGCCTCGAGCAGGACCTCCATCACATATGCATTGGGATCTGCCGTCTTGCCATTGGTGGCATTATCCGAAGGCTGCGGTTCGTCAGGCTTTGCCGCCTGGACCCGCGCTTTCTCGGCAGCAGGTTCCTGCATCTCTTCCTTTGGCGCCTCTTCGACTGCCTCTCTGGCTGCCGGGGCCTCCGGATTCTCACCTTTCTGTTCCTCGCCGGCGAGCTTTCTTGCCTCGGCATCGTTCCTGATCCAGCGATGCACGGTTGCGAAGTGAACGCCATATTTGTCGGCGATCTCCTGGACTTTCATTCCCTCCTCAGTGTAGAGCCGCACCGCCTCGCTCACCGTTGCCCGGTCCTTCACCCTGCTCTTGCCGTTCTGCGAAACTTCGGTCTGCACTACCTCTGCCGGTGCCTCTGCCTGCACAGCTTCCGGTGCCGCCGTCCCAGACCTCTCGTCAAGGAATGCGTAGCATCTACTAACAGTATCCTCCGAGAGCCTCAGCCCTGTTGCCTTGAGCTCCTCGAGTGCCTGGCCCACCGTTTTTCCGTCGACATAATGCTCCGCTATCTTGAAAGCGTGCGACGGTTTAATGCCGTGGGGCAGTAGCTGTACCCTCTCCCTGTATGCTATCCCCTGCACCCGCTTGACCGTTACGCCGAACCTCTCGGCTACCTCTGCAACCACGGGCGGCAGCAGGTCGCCCGGCCCGGTCCTCTCCTTCAGCGCGGCCGCGATCTCCTCCCTGCTCGCATCAACGGCAATGGCTTCATCAGGCACCCCCTGCCTGATTCTCTTGTACTCCTCGTAAGTGATCCTCATCCTCTGCACGTCGAAGAATGCGTATAAAACCTCCACCTTCTTCCTGTCCTGTTTTCCGCTGCCAGATTTCTTGATATTCTCCATCGCCTGGTCCACCGTCTTCCCCTCCAGGTAAAGGTCGGCTACCTTGTAGGCGTAGTCCCTCCTCACTCTT
>JAJYFQ010000100.1 GCA_021785375.1 Microcaldota archaeon
ATCCTTGGGCCTATCTTTTGCGTGATCATGGTTCCCTTCTGCGAAGGATTGAGCGTGTTGAGTATTCGCACGGTGATCCTGTTCTCGACTGCGGGGACTATCCCCTTCAGGTGCAGCTTCGGGTCGCCAAGAAACTCCAGCTCGGATTCCTCGTCGTATGAGACGTTCCCGATGTTCCTGGCGCCAGGCACTATGCGCGGGTCTGCAGTCATTATGCCGTTGACATTGGTCCAGATCTGGATCTCTGAAGCCCCCACAGCAGCACCTATTATTGAAGCGGTGTAGTCGCTGCCCCCCCTCCCGATCGTAGTTATGTTCCCCCTCCTGTCCTTTCCTATGAATCCGGTGACGACAGGAACGTGGCCTGCACTTACCAGGCTCTTTCTGACATTAGCGTATGTCTCAGGCAGTATGTCTGCGAAGCCGAAGTTGGAATCGGTCACGAAACCTATGTCGTAAGCATCGTACGCCCTTGCTTCGGAACCCTGGCTGGATATGTACCCGGCAACGATCCTTGCCGACATCCTCTCGCCGAATGAGACTATCCTATCCCGCATCTTTGGCGAGAGTGAGCCGAGCACGGTGATGCGTTCCGACAGCCTGCCCAGTTGCTTCAGCTCTCCCTGTATCTCCTTCCAATTTATTCCCAGCTCTCCGGCAACCTTCAGATGTCTCTCCCTTACCCTCTGCAGCTCTGCGGCCTGCCTTCCCGTAACAGAGAGATTTGCAACATTAAGCAGCATGTCCGTTGTGCCGCCGAGTGCCGATACTACGACAACAGGTCTCCTTTTTAGATTGAGGCGGACTATCCTGGCCACGTCTCTTATCCGCTCCGCATCGGCAACGGAAGAGCCCCCAAACTTCATTACGATCATATGGTCGATTCACTCTGTCAAGATTTGCATTGCTGCAGAAGATCCACGCCTACTGATTGCACGACAAAGATTAAAAGAAGTTTGCTCAGCTTGTTGGATTCTTCTTTGCCTGATGGCTATCGGCCTTCATGACATACGGAGTGAGGTTCATGTCAAAGACCTTCTTGTACGTATCGACGGTCCCGACGTCGAACCACTTGCCCCTGTAGACGACTGCCTCGAGCTCGGAGTACTTTATCAGCCACTGGACGAAGTATCCCGGGGCATCGGGATTGTTCTTGTCGTTTAGGTACTCCCTGAACTTCCTGAGCATCTCCTGGGGGAAGATGTAGATCCCGGTGCTTATGAGCGTCGACTTCGGGCGCTCGGGCTTCTCCTGGAACTCGATCACCCTGTCTCCCTTAAGCGTTACAACGCCGAAGCGCTTCGCCTCCTCAAGCGACTTGACGTCGTACACAGCAATGGTAGGCTTGCGCGACTTCTCGAAGTGCCCGATGAGCTTCGAGAGGTCAAAGTCGTAGAAGTTGTCCCCGGCTATTATGAGCAGGTCGTCATTGAAGTCGGCCTTCTCTATCGAATAGTTTATGCCGCGGATTGCACCGAACTTCTCGCCATCGTGCATCGTGGGCTCTATGATCAGCTCCAGCTTGTTGTGCAGGCCATTGACCGCTTCCCTGTGGACCTTCCAATAGTTGAATTGGTCGCCGAACTTGCTGTTCGTAGATATGACTATCCTCTTTACGCCGTTGCTTGAGACGTTCTCAAGTATGTAGTCTATTATCGGCTTCCCGCGTATCGGGAGAAGCGGCTTCGGGACAAAGAGCGTTATCGGCTCCAGCCTAGTTGCAAATCCTCCGCACAGTATCAAGGAATCCATAAATTCACCTTTTCATGAACCCACATATGGCTCATGCCATTCATACCCAAAGTAGTATTGATTACGAACCTATTTAAATCATTTCGAGATCTTGCGGTAACCCACCGGTATTTCCGTGCGGAGCCCGGATTATAATGGAACAACAAGGGTATCGCACTTAATGCCATAATATATAAGATTTCCATCCGATGTGTATCTTATCGGGATTTGCGTGGAGCAGGAAGCATTCGAGGGAAAGATAGAGTACATACAGGTCATGGACGAGGATGGAAATGTGGACGAGTCCCTCTTTCCAAAGGAGCTGAAGGACCAGGACATAGTGGGTATGTTCAAGTACATGCTCTTCGCAAGGGCCAACGATGCAAAGACTCTGAGCCTGCAGAGGCAGGGGAGGGCCGTCACCTATGCGCCGCTCTTGGGCGAGGAGGCAACGCAGATAGGGAGCGCCTATGCGATGAGGAAGCAGGACATATTCGTGCCCAACTTCAGGCAGCACGGAGTCTTCCTGATGCGCGGCCTCCCGATGGAATGGATGTATCTTTACTGGAGGGGGTACGAAGAGCAGCTTCCCAAGAATGTCAACGGAGAGGCGATAATAGTACCCGTAGCAACGCAGATGCCGCATGCGGCAGGGATGGCCTATGCGCAGAAATATATGAGGAAGGATTCAGCGGTGATAGCGTACGTAGGAGACGGAGGCACATCGGAGGGCGACTTCTATGAAGCGCTCAACTTCGCGGGCGTCTGGAAGGCACCAATGGTAGCGATAATAGAGAATAATCAGTGGGCAATCTCGCTGCCCAGGGAGAAGCAGAGCGCTTCGAAGACACTGGCGCAGAAGGCGATAGCCGCCGGAATAGACGGGGTGCAGGTTGACGGCAACGACGTGATCGCAGTGTACAAGGCGACGAAGGAGGCGATAGAGAAGTCAAAGGACGGACCGATGCTGATCGAGTGCATTACGTACAGGCTGGGCATGCACACAACGGCTGACGATCCGACAAAGTACAGGCCCGATGAGGAAGTCGAGAAGTGGAAGAAGAGGGATCCTCTGATCCGGGTCAGGAACTACCTGGTGAAGAAGGGGCTCTGGAACGATCAGATTGAGAAGGAGGTTGCGGAGCAGCAGGCAAAGGAGATAGACGCGGCCGTTGAGAGGGCGGAGCAGTTCAAGGAGGATCCGAAGAGCATGTTCACAAATGTCTACAGCTTCGTCCCGCAGACCCTGCAGGAAGAGCTGGACGAAGCCGAGAAGAACAACTACTGGCAGGGAGGTGGCAAGTGATGCAGGCTAACATGGTTACCGCAATCAACAATGCGCTCGAGATAGGCCTGAGAAGCGATGACAAGATACTGCTTCTCGGCCAGGATATCGGAAAGGACGGAGGCGTGTTCAGGGTCACTGACGGGCTCCAGGCAAAGTTCGGCGAGCAGAGGGTTATGGACACGCCGCTCGCTGAGTCGGGGATACTAGGGACCTCGATAGGCATGGCGCTTGCAGGCCTTCATCCTGTCGCGGAGATACAGTTTGCGGGCTTCATGTTCCTTGGATTCGGCCAGCTGATAAACCATGCCTCAAGGTACAGGTCGAGGACGAGGTCGTCGATGCCTGTGCCGATGGTGGTGCGCACCCCAGTGAGCGGAGGCATAAGGACGCTGGAACACCACTCCGACAGCCCCGAGGCGTACTACTCGCATATCGGGGGCTTGATGGTTGTGGAGCCATCAACGCCCTATGACGCGAAGGGGCTCCTGCTCAGGGCGATGAAGATGCAGGATCCGGTGGTCTTCCTCGAGCCGACAAAGCTCTACAGGCTCTTCAAGCAGGAGATACCCAATGAGCCGTATGAGATAGAGATCGGGAAGGCGGATGTGGTAAGGCAGGGTAGCGCCGTTACAATCATCAGCTATGGCACGATGATGCCGATCGTTAAGGACGTCGTGGCTAAGAAGGGCGTCGATGCTGAGATAATAGACCTGAGGACGATAAACCCGCTTGACGAGAAGGC
>JAJYFQ010000101.1 GCA_021785375.1 Microcaldota archaeon
TGACTCACTTCACGCCCAGCTTCTCCAGCATGCGGTTGACCAGCTCCTCCGCCTTCTCAGGGTTGCTCAGCGTGAATACGTTCTTGTCGAACTCCAGGTAGTTCTTCGTGAGCGCTCCCTTGTAAAGGGTTGCAAGCCTTCGGGTCTCATCATCCGACGGCACCGCGATCTTCGTGTCAGCGATTACGTTCGCCCTGGAGAGTATCTTCACGGAGTTCCCTATGCCCGCAACTATCTTGTTGTTCGCGTGGAAGAGCCTGACCATGTCGAGCAGCGGCCTGAAGTCGTACATCTTGTACTGGTCTATCCCTGGCCCGTCTATGAGAAGCATCGCGTCGAAGTCCGACGACCTGAGCACAGCCGCATTCTGGTCGGGCCTTACGACCGCGCCGTGGTATCCCAGGCACTCCCCGGAGTAGTAGCTCGCTATGACGGGATCTATGTGCCACTTTGCGAAGAGCGACTTTGCAACCGCTAGCGACTCGTCCTTGAATCCGCGCTGCGGTATGATTATTGCGACCTGCATTATATCGATAAAGTAGCGATTGACAGGAATAAAAGTCTATGCCCTTCAGGCCTTCTCGTAGTCCAGCCCAAGGTCATCGAGTGCCGCTATGACCTTTGCCCTCGTTGCTGCATTGAGCCCCTTCCAGTCTATGACCGCCACATCGGGCTCCCTGTCGCTCTTCTCCACCGCCTGCGAGAGCATATCGATATTGTCGCTTCCGTCCTCATTGTAGACCGCGTACTTGGGCATTATGTAGGAGAAGGCATAGTCCTTCTCGATCGCCATCCTGGAGAACTTCCCGGGATAATGCCCGCTGCCTACGCCTATCGCGACCTTCGAGCAGTCGATCTCTCCGGATCTCGACTCGAGCACCGCCTCGTAGGCCGCTTCTCCTGCCTGGGCAGCAAGCCTCTTATCCGCAACCACGTTCTCTGTGCCTCCCATCTCCATGAAGAATGACCTCGTCTTCAGAAGAGGACCGTGGTGCGTCGCCTCGTAGACCTTCTGTATTCCCATCCCTATCTTGTTCAACTGCCTGAATCCGGAGAGCATCGGAAGAGGTGCTACCGGTGAGAGATGCCTCGGCACTCCCCCAACCTTGTTCTCGCCGTTCCAGTTCCCGAGCGAGTGCACGGTGAGTGCCGGAACCTCGTTCGCGCTGCTATGCCGGCTTAGGAAGAAGATGAGGTCGAGCTCAAGCCTGTCCGCCTGGTCGTACCTCCAGAGCTCCGTTCCAACACTGTAGAGAAATATGCCTTCCGATTCGTAGAAGGCACTGCCTCCGGATTCCTTCTCCTCGAAGTCGTGCTCTTTTATTATATGCTCCGCCATCCCGTTCGATGCCGGGTCAACTGTGGAGCTGATGATTCCTATCCTCATGAAAAAGGATATCGCAATACATTGATATAAACCGGACCGTCGCCTTAAGTTTACGATGCCGCTTTGCTTTGCCTGCCGATCGCTACTCTAGCTGATGGAATATGACGAGGGCCGTATTAACGTTACTCGCCCGTTCCCGCGCGTTGGACATATCATCCCTCACTAAAATGGCAAGGGCATCATTCAGCTCCCTGTACTCCTTCCTGCTCAATTTGCCGAGCCTGTCCCTGACTATCTCTATCGGCCTTGCCACCATGCCGCACAGGTACTGGGTCCGCTCCTCCCTGTCCGCATCGTACGCCGTGAGCACTGCATTCGTTGGGCCGCGATCGGTTGCCTCGGGCACCACGGCCTTGAGTGCCGTATTTCCCTCGATCAGAGCCCTTCTTGCGATAGTCCTAACCATTTCCCTGCACCGGTCGTCCTGATTCTAACATAAATCCACGTGGTTTATAAGTGTTATCTTCAGGGTGTGTTGGGAAACGGAGGCCGCTGAAGGAACAGACATATTAATAATTTATCGCTGTAATTAGATATTCTAAAATAATCAGAGTCAGACTGAGTGTGGATGGTATGTTTGAGATAAAACTTGATAACGCGAAGTACTGGAGGGACTGCATCAGTGCCATAGGTAGCCTTGTGGATGAGGGCCTCTTCAACATAACTAAGGACGGGATAACGCTCAAGGCGATGGATCCTTCGAGCATAAGCATGGTCTCGTTCTCGATGCCGAGCAAGTCATTCTCAAAGTTCACGATAGACAAGAACTCCAGCATAGGGGTAAATCTCGAGAATCTCGGCAAGATACTCTCAAGGACGAGGGACGATGAGGCCCTGGTCATGAAGGACTCCGAGGGAAAGCTCTCTCTCGAGTTCGTAGGGCCGTCGAGCAGGAGGAGGTACAAGCTCCAGATGATCGATGTTAAGAAGAGCGTGGAGAAGGAGCCTAACGTGGTCTTCGATGCGAACGTCGAGATAAGCGGCGATCCACTCAAGGACATACTCAAGGACGCCAGCCTCATCTCATCGTACATAGCATTCAAGGCATCGAAGGACCAGTTCACAACGAGCGCGCACGGCGATTCGGGAGAGCTTGAGGAGCTTCACAACAAGGACGGCGCCGTGATGAAGAAAGTCGATGCGTCGAAGAACGCGGAAGCGGTGTACAACCTCGAGTTCCTCGAGAACATGGTCAAGTCGTGCCCTTCGGGAAACTCCATCCAGATAGCCATGAAGTCGAACGAGCCCCTCAAGCTGAGCTACAGTATCGGGGATTCGGAACTCGTGTACTATCTTGCCCCGTACATGGAAGACTGATGGTCGTGGAGGCTCCCGACGCGGTTGTAAAGAGGATAGAGAAGGACATCTCCATATTCTCCGAGAACTTCAAGCAGATAAGGATGGGCGAGCTGAGCGATGGGGAGAGGAAGATAGCCGAGCTGGCGGGGATGTACGCGAAGGACTCCGGCGCGTTCCTTGCGAAGAAGGACTACTACACCGCTTTCGCAAGCATCGCGTACGCGCACGGCCTCCTCGATGCGATAAGGAAGCTGAAGAAATTGATGGAGTGATATGGTGTCCAATTACAAGGAGGGAAGAGCTACAATAAACTACTCTGGCAAAGCATTTCTCAATCCAAAGATGTCGATGCTCAGGGACATCTCGGTACTCTTTCTCAAGGCCCTAAATCAGAAAGACGCCAGGCTTCTCGACAGCACCGCGGCTACCGGGATACGCGGTATAAGGTACAGCCTCGAGGCGGGGGCAAGGGACGTGACGTTCATCGACATAAACAAGGATGCGTGCAGGAGCATAAGGGCGAATGTCAAGAAGAACAAGGTCAAGGCAAAGGTCATCGGCCAGAGCATACAGGAGTTTTCAGCTTCCGGAGCCGGCCCGTTCGACATAATCGATCTAGATCCTTTCGGGAGCCCTGTGCCGCACATACACGACCTCCTCAAGATATCCGGCGGCGAGACAACGATGATGGTTACCGCCACCGACACCGCGGTGCTCTGCGGCGCGCACTACGCCGCTTGCCTCAAGATATACGGGGCAAGGCCTATGCACAATGAACTGTGCAAGGAGGCCGGCATCCGCATACTCCTCGGATTCATTGCAAGGGAAGCCGCACAGTTCAACTTCGGCATCGACGTCAGGCTCTCGATATCCGACCTGCATTACATGCGCGTCTTCGTCACTCTGAAGAGGGGCGCGGACCTTGCGGTCGGCTCGATAAAGCAGATGGGCTTCCTCGCATCGTGCAGGTCCTGCCACGGCTTCCAGCTCTACTGCGGGATAATCCCCGAGATAGTTAAGAAGTGCCCTAACTGCGGGGCGGCGCGGGAACTCGCTGGCCCGATGTGGCT
>JAJYFQ010000008.1 GCA_021785375.1 Microcaldota archaeon
TATGTCAGTGCCAAGCTTTGATATCGTGACCCTCAGATCGGCGACCCTCTTCCTGTAGTCGGCTTCGAGCGACTTTATCGCCTTCGGCTGCTCTGCCGGGGATAACCCAGGGGTTCTGTTGAGAATCCCGTCGAAGGCGCCCTGCTGGAATGAGAGCACTATCCCAATTATCGTGATTGCGATCACATTGACGTTGTAGAGCGATGCGGTGAATGAGAAGAACGAGGATACAGGTATCAGGTACGATTCCAGCCACACGGCCATAGGGGGGAGTATCATGCCGAGCATGAATCCTATGACAACTATCTCGAACATGTTGAACTTGGTCTTCCTGAGCAGCCCGAGAGATATGAAGAATCCGGGCACGAGTATTGCCAGGAATCCAGTAAGTATTGCAAGAATCAATGATGGCATGAAAGACACGTTCTCGGGCCATGAACCTGAGGCTCTAGCCCTTCAATAACCTCCGGTGAATTATAATAATCTTAATGTATATAAAGTATAGCGATTGGCATTTTAGTGGTCGCATGGGAAAGGAGTCGGTAGCCATAGTGGGTGCGGGAACCGCGGGGCTTATAGCCGCGAGGGGCACGGCCTCTTCAGGAATGGCCACAACGGTTTACGATCAGAAGCGTATTCCGGGAGACGGGATACACGCCTCGGGGATCCTCTCGCTCACAGGTCTGGAGACGCTGGGCATAGACTACACAAGGGCGATAACCAACACCCTTAAGGGGGCGAACCTGCACGCGGCAGGGAAGACGATGAAGATACGATCGAAGGATCCCGTCGCGGTGGTGCTGGACAGGAAGAGGCTCAACGAGCTCTGCATGGAGAACGCGGAGAAGGCGGGGGCGAGGATAGAGGTTGGAAGAAGGATGACGGGAAGGGAGATCGACCATCTTTCCAGGAGGAGCATAATCGTCGGAGCCGACGGCTCCGTCTCGACTGTTGCAAGTCACTTCGGAATGGGCGCGATACGGTCCTACTCGATAACCTACAAGCAGGAGTACAACGTGGATGTGCCGGAGCCGGATGTTGTTGACCTTTTCTTCGACAACAGATCGTGGCCGGGACTCTTCGCGTGGCTCTGCCCTAACGCGAAGGACCTCGTTGAGGTTGGAGTTGGAACGACAGCACACTCGGTTAACAGCAAACGGGTGCTCGAGAAGTTTCTCGGAATGAAGGAGGTATCGGACCGGATAGGAAACGGCAAGCCGGTCTCCGGAGGGGCGAGCATAATCCCGATGTCAAGGAGGAAGAGCATAGTCGACCCGAAGAGGGAGGTCCTGCTTGTTGGCGACGCGGCGGGGCAGATAAAGGCGACCACGGGAGGAGGCATAATATTCGGCAGCAACGCGGCACTGATGGCCGCTGACGTGATAAGGGAGCACGTAAGGAGCGGGATGGACCTATCGGTTTACGAGAAGAGGTTCATGGCAAAGTACGGAACCGAGATGAAGCTGCACTCCATGACAAACAGGTTCTACTCATCCATGAGCCCGAAGTCGATAGGCAGGATAATAGGCATGTCAAAGGCCATGGGGATGGAGGGATTCCTGGGTAAGTACGGGGACATGGACAGGCCGAGCCTCGTGATAAAGAGGTTCTTCCTGAGAAGGCTTGCGTAGTGATTGGCCCGCCATACGCCTACATTTTGCAATTTACCAGACAACGTAGACATACAGATTGACATCGTTGATCATCTGCATTGTAGCCACACAGTTGTTGATCTGTTCTGGCACTCGTTCAGTGTCATGGAGATTCTTCGGTTGCTGCGGCTTCCTTTAGCTTTTCGGTCTGATACCGACAAGTACCTTAACCGCATCTGTCGGAAGGTAGAGATGGGAGTTGAGGTAGTAAAGGTAGCCCAGGGCCGCAGCGTTGTGCTCGCTGTGGACGTAGAGCCTTAGTGGAAGGTCTCCGGATCTGACATGGACCGTCTTTTCGTGGTCGTGCTTCACGAGCCACGGCATCCCCTGGAATCTTGCGAGCGTGCCGTCCTCTTCGAGATTGAAGTGGCCTTCCGCCTCTTTTGGCATAGGGCACGCTTCTGGGAAGGTCTGCGACCTCTGAAGACCTCTTTTAGTTCCGCGCTCATGTCCATTGATCTGATAAGCAGCATGTGAGGGGCAGGACTGAAGCCCTGATCCGAGAGTATGGACATTGCCGTCGGGTAATCGGCATCGAATCTGGCGACGTGCAGCATCCTGCCTTCGGCTCCCTGGAAATCGTCGAATCTGATACGGCTGGCGCCCCCTTTAACTGTCATGTTTTATCGCATTTAGAATGGCCCGGGACATATATAAACAATTGCGATGATCTTGGCCTTTCAAAAGCAGAGGCAATGTTAATATAGGCAAAAATACGGAATTCCTGATGTAATTCTGAGTGCTAACATGTTCTTTGAGAAGCGCAGGGAGAGACGCAATCTTGATGTGTTGAGGGAGAAGGCCGAGGGTGCAATCTCGGGCATAACCATGCCTCAGCTCAGGGAGATTGCAAGGGATGTGTACATCTCAGACATGGAGTGCGAGGCCGAGCTGAGGAAGGGATTCGAGGCACTCGATGCGTTGGCGTCCAAATGCAATCGGGTGATCAATAAGAAGAGGAGACTCCATAAAAAGGCCCTTAAGAAGTGTGGGAAAGGCAGGGACAACACAGGCATAACACTTCGGATGCAGAGAAAGGATAGGAAGGGAGGGGAAAGCTACTTGCACATCAAGCATGCAGTGGAGGAGATAACCACAATGATAGGCAAGATCAAGACCCCGCACACTGCTGACAGATACAGATACTCCTTAATCGGCAGACTTTCAAGGCTTAATCCAGGATGGCTCATAGATTATGAGAGTACGGTATCGGGTATTCTCCTTAGGGTATATGATAATGACATGAGGGACGATGCCTGTTCTCTGCTTGTCCCCATATACTTAGAAGGTTACAGTACGAGGACGTATGGGGATAAATTTAAGGTCGTATCCCACTTTTTGGATACGATAAGCGACAGGCATAGATCTGACGATGCCTATGGGGCAGCACTGCGCTATATGCTGAACGATGACCAAGGCAGATGGTTTGAGTCTTTTGGACCTTACAGCTTATTTGAGATTTACAAGAACCTGGGTTCCCATACGACCGACAAGGAAGTGGCGGACATGATGGTCTACCACATCTTCGGCATCCTTTCTAGTAGTGGTTGGGATCTTTGGTATAACACCTCAAAACGCCCAGAATGGATAGGTCGGGTAGAGTCAATCGGGATAACTAAAGAGGAGATAGCAGGCTATGACCTCAAGGATAAAGATCATTTTGCGCGTTTGGATTTATACAAAAACATTGCAAAGAGACTTGCTGAGAGAATGCATGATGAGAAGTATGTTGGCATGTTGTACGACCATTTTGTGGGGGAACTTCTGGAACATGGCCTGCCAGAAAATCGGGAGAGGTTCAATGCTGGGTTCGACGCGATATTTGAGGGGCTTTCAAAGATCTCGGACCAGCATCGCCTCGGCATGCGGATCTCCGAGGTTCTCGATTCGGAATATGTTTCTGCAGGCGCCCAGTATGATCGGGGCAGGATAGACGCGCTATGGAAGGCCATAGACGGAATGTCTGACGTACGGGAAGCCTCTGCGGCAAGAAAGTCGCTTGTGGAGAAGGTGGTGTACGCGGCGTTTAACGGAAATATAGATTTCGCATATGCGGAGGGCGTGGTTGGCAGAATGCCGGACGAGGATATGGATGACAGGGCGATGTATCTCTCCCTTCTGGCAAAGAACCAGGGCAATGAACTGTATAAGGGCACCTTTAGGGAGATCGAAGGTAGCGATCCTCTTTCCGATCCTGGCACCTAACTTTCCTGCGGCTTATCTTCCTTCGCCTTGTCCATTATCTTCCTGCCGAGCTCCTCCCTCGCCTTGATGTCCCCCTTGACCTTCTCGAAGTCCTCGCTCTTGAGCATATTCTTGAGTATGTACTCGGAGTAGTTCATCGAGATGTCGGCCATCGAGACGAGCAGCGACTGCAGCGCGCCCTGTCTGAATACGTAGTCCCCTTCCGGCTTTATCACCTCGACCGCAGCCGGAGCGAACGTGAAGACGATCATGGCGAGGTTGTTCAGCGAGTCGACCAGCGCGGTGACTATGGCGGTGGTAGAGAACGCATCGCCGTTCTTTATCGGCTCGTCGATGCTCCCGAAGCAGTAGACCATGCCTACTGCCTTCATCAGCTTGTTGTTTATCAGGTCCGCCATCACGGGCTGGAGCTCAGACTCCTGGGTGCTGTGCATCTCAAAATACAACTTGGTGAGGATTCCGCCCTTCGCAAGCGTCTTCGCAGTCACTTCATCTATCTCTGATTTTGCCATGTTCTCATCCTTTCAATTTCGTTAAAACATCCTCAAGCGATAATAGCTCTTCGCTGCCCTCCCCCATGTTCCTCAGCCTCACCACGTTCTGCTCCTTCTCCTTGCCTCCCGCTATCGCAACGTAGCTTATCCTCATCGCATTGGCGTACTCCAACTGTTTTGAGATGTTCCTCGCCGTGAGGTTCATGTCCACGCATATGCCATTGCTCCTCAGCGTGTTTGCGATGTTGAGCGCGTATCCGATGTTCTCCTGGCCTATGTTTGCCACATAGACAGTGGCGTAGGTATGGACAGCCTCGCCAATCTCGACGACCTCATAGACCCTGCTTATCCCTATTGATGACCCGACGGCCGGCATCGGAGTCTTTGAGTATATTCCTATGAGCCCGTCGTACCTTCCTCCTGCCGCGATAGTTGGCAGTCTCTTCCCGTCCCTCTCCGCTACGAACTCCCACACCGTACCGGTGTAGTATCCGAGGCCCCTGGCGAGCGAGAAGTCCACCTTTATCTTTCCATTGATCCCGTAGTTCTCAAGGAGCGAGATTATCGAGGATATCCTGTCCGCCTCTGCTTCGCTTGCTGGGGCATCGTTCTTTATCTTCTGCAGCTTCTTGGCATTCTCCATCTCCTCGTTTATGAAGTTGAGAAGCGCCTCGGCCTGCTTCCCGTCTATTCCTGAATCGGCCATCTGCTTCAGCGCCTCCTCCCTGCTGATCTTCCCGAGCTTGTCGATGATAACCATTGCCTGCTGCCTCTTCGGCTCCGGGATCCTGAACATCTCCATTATCGCGTTCAGTATGACCCTGCTGCTGATGAGGATTGTGTACTCCGCCACGCCGACTCCCTCGAGCGCTATGGCTGTTGCGGAGATCGCCTCCGCCTCGGATGTCGGTTCGGTGCTCCCGACTATGTCGATGTCGGCCTGGATGAGCTCCCTGGACCGCATCTTCTGCGGCTCGTCGCGCCTCCACGCCTTCGCTATCTGGTACCTCTTGAAAGGCATGCTTAGGCTCTTGTTCATCGCGATGTACCTGGCGAGAGGCACGGTGAGGTCGTAGATGAGGCCGGACTTTCCGTCGTCAAGGGTGTACATCTCCTTCTCGGCCTCCTGGCCATAGGCCTTAGCCGTGAGAGTCTCCATGCTCTCGAGGCTCGGGGTCTCTATAGGGTAGAATCCAAACCTCCTGAAGATATCCTCCACCTTCGAGGTGATCTCCTTGAGCCGTATCGCCTCTCCGGGACCGTAGTCCCTCATGCCTCTGAGTAGTTCTATTGACATAAGAACCAGTTAACTATTGAACAGGAAGAGTTATAGATTCTTTTCTAGCCACTTCTTGAAGTCCTCCTTGGGCAGCGCGCCAACGGACATGGCCTTGACGTCCCCCCTGTCAAAGAGAAGCGCTGTCGGTATGCTCATCACGTTGTACTCCGAAGCGATCTCCGGATTATCGTCTACGTTGAGCTTAACGAACTTTATCTTCTTGTCATACTGCTTCGCGAGCTCCTCAAATACGGGGGAGAATATCCTGCAGGGACCACACCACGCGGCCCAGAAGTCTATGACGACAGGAACGGATGACTTCTTCACCTCGCTCTCAAAATTATCCTTTGTTATATCAAGCATGGGATCACGGCAGAGGATTTTTCTCATGGATAATATATAAACGTTGGCGTCCGGCAGGTGGATGCGGGGCAATGGGGCCTGTCGATTCCTGAAGCAATATTTATAAATCCGGCATCCCACCATGATAAAGCAGAGGCGACCTTTATGGGAAGAGTAGTTCCTTTGATTGGGATGAAATACGACATGCACGGAGCCCGCACGCTGATACGCGCCGCAGACACACTCAGGGGAGGGGTTCCCGCAGCAGGCTCTTCCGATCCCGGAATAAGACTGATTCCTAAAATAGCTGACACAGCCATAGATCACAGGCTCGCAGAGATACCCGACCGCGCTCTTGCGGCAAGGATACTCGAGGCTAAGGCCGAGACGGTTGATGGCAGGAAGAGGGAGGCGCTCCTCAGGGCTGCACGCAGGGAGGAGGCAAAAGTGGCAGAGGCTGAGAGCTGGATAATGGAGCACAGCAGCCTCAAGCTCGTCGATGGCGATGTGGTGCCGTTGCGCAGGCGCCCGCCTGATTAGTGGCGCTCCCGAATCCCGATGTCTGGTTTATAACTTTTTCTTCACCATAACTCCTTGTGATGAGCCATAAATACTTCTGACTAGTGATGAAGATCTTGAGTGCTGATCAAATGGCAAACATATCAAGGACCGCTATCAAGCAGCTTGTCTCCAGGCGCTTCAAGGCCAAGATAACGGATAGGGGAGCGGAGGCGATAGCACGCATGCTGGAGCAGGAGGCCGAGCGCATAGCCAAGTTTGCGGTGGAGCAGGCGAGGAGGGAGAACCGCGAGAAGGTTACCGGAAAGGACATAGAGAAGTACATAATCGAGCAGGAGTAGCTACTCATCGCGCACGTTTAATGCCCGGGCCACCGCCTCTCTTATCTTGGGCATAAGCTGCGATACTCTAGACGCAGTCACCCCAAGATCCTCGCTTATGCCATACCTTGTCCTTCCCCTAAGCATCTGCTCAAGTACGAAAAGCCTGCGGGAGTCTAGCTTCTGTCTGATCTTTCCAAGAGCTTCCTGGAACCCCACTCTGCCTACGACACTCTCTTCCGTGGATGCACCATGATCTACCCTTTCGCTGCTGATCAGGTCCAGGAGGGTTGTGACATCGCCGTCTTTAAGAGTGATAGGTGCGCCCAGGCTCTTGAAATCATAACGCCTGTTCCTTCCAGTACTATGCATACTCCTTAGCGCATCAACGATCTGACCAGTCATCCGCCTGTGTGCGTACGCGCTGAAACTGCCCAAGGAAGGATCGTACTTTGAGAGCGCATCGATCATGCCTATCGTAGCCTCTGACTCGGCATCGCCGCGGCCGAACATGGAGTTGTACCCCCACATGTGCGAGGTCGTGCCGGCTGCCTTCCTTATGAATGGAATCAGGATCCCGATCAGCTCGTTCCGCAGTGCGGTGTCCCGCCTATTCCCAAGATATTTCCTGAAGAGCTCTAGGTCGCTCTCCACTGATCCTTCCCTAACGCACTCTTTTGGGAATGATAGTGGCGCCACCTTCCTTTCTGCCTGCCTGATTGCCATAGATCCACGACAATGCTATGTTTCTTCCCATTTAAATATTTTTCAGCCGCATATGGAAAGCATGGCGCAAAGGCTTGATGTTTACAGGAGCCTGGACAGTAGGCACAGGACGGCGCAGTACGTCAGGGCCGGAATAATCGCCTCGTGCCTCTCGGAGCCTACCAGGAACGGCGTCCTGGTCACGGAGTTAGGCAACAATGGCGACGTGCTAAACCAGATCTATACAAAGGGGGGTTCTCCTTACGAGGCGCTCTCATCATTCATGGGTGTGGGCTTCGAACTCAGCGTCCAGGACATAGGGGCGTACAGGCCCTCTGAGGTCAGGGCGAGGTGCACGTCGTGCGGTAACGGGAGGATTGTGAGGGACCTTGACCTCAAGACCGCAAACGAGATAGACGAAGTTCCGGTTGTTCCGCTCTTCTCGTGCAGGTCGTGCGGCAAGCGCTTCTACTCGATGAGCGACAGTTATCTCAGGAGACTGATTGAGGGGAATCTCCACATGTTTGACGCGGCGGACCTCAAGGAGAAGCAGAACAGCAGCGATGCGTTTATATATACTGTGAAAGAGTACATAGTCAGGGTATTCGCCGCCAAGAAGATAGGAAGGCTGGCGATCGAGAAGTGATCTTATGACGATAAGGATATCTGATCTTTACGGAAAGAAGGTTATCTCCACCTCTGGCGAGATGCTGGGCGAGGTCAGGGGAGTTATACTGGACATGGAGAAGGGCAGCGTGGCTCACCTTCTCTTCATGGAGATGGGACAGCTCGTCATGAGCAGCAACCTCAGAGGCGACTTCCACAAGAACAGCGTATCCTACGACAGGGTAACGAGGATGTCAGAGACCATAGTGGTCAAGTCTGCGCCTCCTGCCGAGAAGTAGGGCATCGCAGGATCTGCGATCCTATTGCTATGCGATCAATCAGTGGAGACAGTCTTTGCGAGTGAGGACCTCTTCTTTGCGAGGACCCTGTAGCCGCAGTACGGGCACCTGATGAACTTGTCGAGGCTCTTCACTTCCTTTCCACAATGCAAACAAACGTAGGCCATGGTATCACTTTTTCATATTCGAGAGGTTCGACTTCAGCCATGCGGTGAGGTCGCGGTGGAGCTCTGACTTGCTCGTGTCTATCACCCTGACCTTCATCGTGGCTTTGTACTCCTCATCATCTAGCGTGAGTATCGGCTGGTAATCGTTGAGGGTGGAGAAGTGGACCTCTATCCAATGGAGCTTTCCGTGCATGTAGTCCCTTGCGACATCCTCCGTCATCGGCATTGACGAGAAACTGAAGAGAATCCCGTTGCACCAGTAGAGCGGGAGGTTCCCTGCCGGGGTGACCCTCTCCCTGAGCAGGTCGTTGACCCCGGTGTTGATGATGTCGTGTATCACGACCTCGGTTGTCGGCTGCATAGTTATTTTTACCATTTTATCTTCCCGACTCTCCAGCGAGTCTGTTCAGAAGCATGCTCACCGTCTCTCCTGCCGCGGTCTTGAGGTTGTATGCGCCTCCGGCGAACGTGGCGTTGCAGTACCTGCACGTCCAGATGCCCGTGCCCTGTCTCTTCACGGCAACCTTTCCGCAGACGTCGCACCTGTACCTCGACTTCTTCTCACGCATGACCGAAGCGTATCTCTTCCTGAGCCCTACTCCGTACCTTATGCTTGCGTTTGACATATCACTCGCCTATTGATTTCTTTATCATGCTCCTTAAATCTTTCGATCTCTCCAGGGTCACGTCCATCATCGTGTCCACCTGCTTCGGTGTGAATCCCGACCCGCCTAGCCCCTTCTGCATCGCCCTTATGTTGTTTCCATCCGTGGATATCGTGAGCCTCGAGTCGATGAAGAGCTCCTCGTTTGCGTTAGGATCGAGTATGATCTTGTCCGACATAATCCCGAACGTGGATGAGACCACCATATTTGCGAGAGGCAGCCTTCCCAGGTCGCCTTCCCTGATCACAGTCTCCGCTGCCGCGTCGTACTTGGGCATTCGGCAGCTGGACAGGGCTGCCTGCGCTGCAAGCGCGCTTGCATCGAAGAGGTTTCCGTCATAGTTGAGCACGTAAACGTCTATGAAGACGTTCCAGACCTTGTCCTTCTCTATGAAGAGCTTGGAGAGGTCGACTACTCCCGCTGCCCTTATGCCCCTGTCAGTTACCCTTGCGAGCTCTATCGCCTCTGGCGTAGGAGGCCCGACGTCGAATGACTCAGCCGCAAGCGGAAGCAGCTCTGCGGATGCCATAAGGTTTCCCTCGTTAGGCTTGTCGGGCATTGGCTCCCCGACTCCCAGCTTGACTCCCGCAAGAACCTTGGTGTTCCCAATGTTCGCCTCCGCTGATCCCTCGGCATTCGGAATCGTCCCTATTCTTATCGTTATGTCCCTGTACTCAAGGAGCTTCCTCGCGTCCTCGCGCATGTCCTTTGCCAGCATCTCCTTGATGTACTCTCCGGTTATCGTTGTCTTCATGATATCACTTTTGTGCCTGAGGCGTGTATGACGGTGCCTCGTTCTTGTACTTCTCGCTTATCTCCATATACTGCTTCTTCAGCGCATCCGACTGCATCTTCGAGATCATCTTCCCCGCATCCGCCGCCATCCGTATGCCGCGGTTTATCTCGTCCTTTGTCATGTCCCCGTCCATCTGGAGGAGCAGTATCCTGCCGGTCCTTGGCGAGATGACTATTGGTACGTCGGCATCGGAGTAATTGTCTTCTATCTTGTTCAGGTCGATGACGATCTGGTCCCCGATCTTTCCTATAGAGACCCCGTAGGGAAGGTCCGTCATAGGTATTCCAGACGCTGCGACAGCCACTGCCGCGGCGGTCACCCCGGCGGCCCTCGTTCCGCCGTCTCCCTGAAGCACCTCTACGTATATGTTGATCTCACTCCCCGGAAAGTTCTCCGTTATTATCGCATTCTCGAATACCTCCTTGATGACCTTCGATATCTCTATCGAGCGCCTGTTGGGCCCGCTCCTCCCGTGCTCCTCGAGAGAGGAGAACGGCGCCATCTGGTACCTGCACTTTATCACTGCCCTCTCTGGGTTCGATGTGTGCTTCGGGAGCGCCTCGCTCGGCCCGTAGACCGCTGCCATTATCTTGTTGTTGCCCCACTCGATGTACGCGGACCCTGCCGCATTCTTGAGCACATTCGCCTCTATCCTCGACGGCCGGATATCTCCGGGAAGCCTTCCGTCCAGCCTCTTTCCGTCTACAATCAATACCGGTTTTTCTCCTGATCCTGACATGTTATCACTTTCCAGTTTCCAACAGCGCCTTTATCCTGTTCGTGAGGCCCGCTGTGTGAGCCTCCTGCTGAATCGTCACTATCGCCTCTGTCGCGAGGTCAACCTTTCCGCCCTTTATCCATACCAGGCCGTTGAGACCGACCGTTATGCTCGACTGGGTCAGCTGCGTCAGCTGCCTGATCATGGTGTTCCCCTTTCCGAGTATTCTCGGTATCTTTGCGGGGTTCACGTAAAGGATCTTGCCTCCGAAGAGCTTCCTCGGCCTCGTGAGTATCGCGGTCTTTGTCTTGTCGAGCTCCTTCACGCTCGCCTCTATTATGTCACCTGCCATGAGGTCGTCATTGCAGTCCTTTGCGAATATCAGTCCCTTGTACGGCGAGTTGAGGTCTATGAAGTATACGCTGAGCTTGTCCTCCGCTACGACTCCTACGACCTGGTCGCCCATCCTGGGGTACCACATCCCCTCAAGCGGCGTGAGCACCTTCCTCTCTTCATCGTAGACGCTCATTATCGTTGAGTACGTCTTCCCGTCCTCCGTGAACGCCTCGTCTATCCTCAATGGCTTGTCTTCAAGCTTCTCTCCTGGCACGACTATTCTCTGCATTGTTTCACCTTATTCCAGCTCTTTCGTCACGGCGCTTCCCTTCGTGTAGCTGTTGAGCTTGTCGAAGAACTCGAGCTTCAGGCCCGCCGGGAACTCCAACATTGCCTTCAGCGACCCGTCATTGAGCCAGCCCTCGGACTTGAGCCCGTACTGCTTCAGCAGCCCGTAGCACCTGTTCGAGAACTCCGCCGGTATTACTACCTCTATCTTCGCCGTAGCGAACTTCAATGGAAGCGTTATGCTTATCTTCTTTATCACAGCCTCAACCTGCTCGTTTGCGTTCTTGAAAGGGTCTATCGCGACCCTCGCCTCGTTCATCGCATTCTCTATTCTCTGGGGCGGATGCGGCGCATTCGTCCTCGGATCTATCGAGTTGGTTGCGATGATCGATACTATCTGTTTTCTCTTCTCCTCCATCAGCTTTGCCTTCTGTTCCGTGGTTATAGGCACATTACCGTGCTTGAGTATCATGTCTGCGATCTTGGCTATGTCCTCGGTGTTGAAGGCCTTCTTTATCTTGTCCTGACTCTGCCTCTTTCCCTTGTTGGCATCCTCGAATATCTCCTCGGCCTGAAGCACAGCGATGGGGTTCGTCTTCTTTCCCGTCATGTACTCGTATGCGCCGTCAGCATCGACGAGTATCTCGAACCGCTCTCCGTTTACCGTGTACTTCGCCACTACCGTCTTTGACATACCGCTCACTGCTGTCAGAGATAGCCTACCAGCTTCTCCTGTGGGAGAATTAGGAACTCGCTGCCGGCCTGGATGTAGCCTATGTCAACGTTGTCCATGGTGAGCTTCTCTTCGCTAATCTTCTTCAATATCTTGATCCCGAGTCCTATCGTGTCATCGAGTGACATGTTCTTCTTGTACTCCTTCATGAGGATCTCCGTGGCCACCTTCTTTCCGGATCCGACCGCATCGGCCGTATACCCCAGGAACGAGGCGCCAGGCTCTATCTCGAAGAGCCTCGGCTCGGTGTCTATCCCTCCGACCAGTAGCGAGACCGCGTACGGCCTTATGCCCCCGTACTGCGTTGCCTGCATCATGTACGATGAGATCCCCTTGGCGAGCGACTCCACCGACTTGACTTCGTCGAATATGAGCCTGTGGTTCTGCGCCGAGCTCCTTGCCGTGTCTATTATGTGGAGCCCGTCGGCAACCATCCCGCTGTAGGTGGCGCCTATGTGGGCGTCTATCTTGAAGACCTTCTGTATCGTCTTCGAGACTGCCAGCGGCTCGGTTATGTTCTTGTGCGCCACGAAGACTACCGCATCCTCTGCGATCATGCCTATCGATGTGGCGCCCTTTCTCACGGCCTCCTTGGCATACTCCACCTGGAAGAGCCTCCCGTCTGGGTTGAACATCACTCCCCTATCATACGCTTGTACGTTTGGATACATAACTTGCACCTTTGTTAGAATATGAGCACAAAAAGGTAATATTATAACCGTAATACTCGGTTTTAAAGGTTATAATACTTTCGTTCTCGATCTCTAAATACAGTTATATTATATAGTTAATGATTTTAAATTGGTATGGTTGGTTCCGCCCAGGCACTGGCAAGGCTCCCCGACGGGAGTTTTTCGCTCTGGAGGTGATTCCCATGACCGACGACCCGTCACAGACCACACAACCCGCAATGCACCCTTCCTTTCTAAGAGTCCTTAACCAGAAGAAGGAGATCAAGGAGAGGCTCTCTGGGATAAAGCACAAGATAGGCATATACAGCGCGAAGGGAGGGGTCGGAAAGACGACGGTTGCCGTGAACCTCGCTTTCGCATTGAAGTCCATGGGATACAGGGTAGGCCTGCTCGACGCGGATGTTGATACACCAAACCTAAACCTCTTTCTAGGGATCAGCGGTACTATGGAAGCAGTATATCCGCTCAAGCCGATCGAGAAGGATGGGGTGAAGGTGCTCTCGACTGCAATGTTTGTCGATGAAGAGACGAAACCCATAATATGGAGGGGGCCGATGATAGGAAAGATGATCAGCGAGTTCTTCAACAACACCGAATGGGGGGAACTCGACTACCTTATTCTCGACCTCAGCCCCGGAACCAGTGATGCCCCGCTCTCCATAATGCAGCTATTGGACATGGACGGCTTCATACTCGTCACCACACCGCAGCATATAGCTGCTGTCAATGCGATAAGGTCAGGCCGCATGATAAAGAGGATGGGAATCTCGCTTATCGGCGTTGTGGAGAACATGTCTGATGGTTCAGCAAAGGGAGCCGGAGAGGTAGCCGATGCCCTTGGGTGTGACCTTCTCGGAACAATAAGGGAGAATAAGGAGATAGGAGAAC
>JAJYFQ010000102.1 GCA_021785375.1 Microcaldota archaeon
GATGACTGATATGACCTTTGGATGCTCCTCGCCGCTCTTGAGCGCCTCCTTTGCCGCTTCCCTTGAGGCTACCATTGCCGGACTCTTGAGCAGCGACTCGAGGCTCCGGCTCTTCTCCTGGCGTTCGTAAAGCCCCTCAATGTACCGTGAGAACGGGTATATCCCTTCGATGGTCAGAAGGTCGTACGCATGGATCAGGTTGAGCAGTTTTGAGTAGCTGAACATCGCCGCGAACTTGTAGTTCTGCGACGCCATCCTCCCTATCTGGTTCCCGAGCTCTATCAGCCTGCCCTTTGGTATGCTCTCGAAGTTCCTGAAGTGGAAGAGCCCGAGCTTGTGGAGCCCCTCAAGCGCCTGGTTGATCTCAGGTTTCAACAGTGCGGCAATCTCCTTTATCCTAGTATTGAGTTCTATCGGGACCACGTGCATGTTCTTTGGCATGACATACCTCGCAACGTCGCTGTCGGCCGACATCCTCGCCTCAATGTGGTTTATCCCAAGTGTCTTCACAAGCGCGTTTATCTTCTCCTTCTTGCCTCCCGGAGATGCCGTGAGCCCCACCATCTGTATGCCACGCACATTGCACTCGTTAGCAATGTAGGTGTATGCGTACTTGCCAACCGCGCGATGGCACTCGTCGAATATGACCACCCCGAAGTCATCAAGGCCCAGGATATTGTCCTTCAGGTCATTTGCGACGGTCTGCGGAGTCGCTATTATGACCCTTGCCCTGGACTCAGACTCCTTGCGCTTAGACTTTGCAATCGACCCAGTGACAAGGAGTATGCTTTCCTCAGATCCGAAGGCAAGCGATCTGGAGAGGGAGTTGTAGTGCTGTTCGGCGAGCGGCTTCGTCGGGGCCAAAAAGAGCGCGCGCTTGCCGTTGGACAAGGCACTCGCCATTATGCCAACCCCGATTATCGTCTTTCCGAGTCCTGTGGGTAGGACCACAAGCGTGTTTCCGTTGCGAAGTGTCGAGTTGATTATGTTGAACTGGTACTCCCTGAAGTCGATGCCTTCAAGGTTCATCAACTCGGCAGCCTTGCCGAGTGCCAGCCACCTGGAATCAATAGGCATAAATACCAATTTAGATAATACTCTGACAAAGGTTAAAATCCTAGAGCATGGGTATCATACCTAATTGTGCCGCTGTAACTCAGTCCGGGAGAGTGTCCCGCTGAAGCAATGCCTTTCTAGCAATTGTGCAAGGCAGAAACGGGAATGTCGTCGGTTCAAATCCGACCAGCGGCATATTTGTTTATAGGGGTTGGGTTTCATGGAGGTTGGCAGGGACTACATAGGGGTAACCGTGTGCTTCATGTGCAACGACGGGAAGGGAAACTTCCTTCTTCACAAGAGAAGCAATGCCGCAAGGGATGAGAGAGGCAGGTGGGATTTCGGCGGAGGGAAGCTCGAGATGGGGGAAGAACTTGAGGGTGCCGTACTGCGTGAAGTGAAGGAGGAGTACGGAGTTGATGGTGAGATACAGGAGGAGCTCCCGGCATTCTCAATCATCAGGGAAGAGGATGGGCGCAGAACCCAGTGGATCGCCATTCCATTCTTCGTAAAAGTAGATGTGAGCAAGGCAAGGATAATGGAGCCGGAGAAGGTGACTGAGATGGGGATATTCAGGCTCGACAAGATGCCAAGCCCCATGCACTCCGCATGGCCGAGAGCCATGGCAATGTACAAAAGGCATTTCGAGAGATACGGAAGATGACCGCACAGTAAGCTTGCAGAAAACCTTTATATTGTGTGGCGGGCCAGGATGATTTGTGGGTGGCGATGATCCAAAGAGTTCCTGAAATGCTTCAGAAAGTTCCTGAAAAGATCAGGGGCAACTTATTTTTACAGGGGCTCTTGAGGGAATCGATGGCAGAAGCCAAGAGTCCGGAAGAGGTACTCCCGCGGCTCTTCAGGAAACTCGAGAAGCACAGGATAGGAAGGGAGACGGTTGACATTGCCATATCTATAGGCGAAAAACGCGACGTTGCTGACTTAGTACCTCCTCTGCCTCTTGCATTTCTTCCCGAAGTGCTTGCCGGAATTCAGGGCGCAAAGCAGTTCCTCGCCATGGCTGCGGAGAAGGTGGAGCAGTTCTGGCCCGTCGTGGCGGTGTTGGACCTGTTTACCGGGAACAGGACAGGCATGCCGCTAGCTTCAAACAAGGCAGACGTTGCATCTGCCGAGGGAGCGGAGGGCCGTGCGCTTCGGAAGGCCTCCTAGGCTAGAATCTGCGCTTCGCAGAGATTGCTGCTGTCGCCCCACGTGTTTGCCACCTTTACCATAGAACACTGTTCGCAGTAGAAGAGAGGCTCTGGCCCCATATGCTTTATGATCTCGGCCCCATCGGAGAGCTTCCCGCCTATCACGGCAGGGCACTTCCCATGGGTTGCGCAGTAGTAGAACCTGCTCCCCGAAAGCTCCCAGGCCTCCTCGCTCCTCCTCCCACCGAGCTTCGCCTTTATTCTCATCGGATCACTTCTTGCCGTTGCCGCTGGCGCTCTGCGAGCCTGCATTTCCGCTTCCAGCCTGCTCTGTTGATTGCTGGTTGCTTACGTTGCCGCTGCCGTGCTGGTTGTTTATCTGAACCGTGTGCTGGTTGTTGTGGTCATTGACCTTCTGCGCCCCTTCTCCTTCGCCGCCCCTGGAAGGAGCCTCGCCCTCTTCGCCTCCTCTTGCAGGCGCCTCTCCAGCCTGCGTGCTGGCAGAGCTCGACGCCGAAGTGGACTGTGAACCCGAACTGTTTATCGTGCTTGACGAATTCGCCGTTGCCGAGTTTGTGTTGTTGTTGGTATTCGTTATGGTCATTCCAGGGAAGAACACCGATCCGAGGGGTTGGCCTCCGGCAACCTCAGAAAAGGACGGAGGCGAACTGAATACCGGGAGCGATGCTAACGCCCCGCTCGCTGTAGATGACGACGGGGCAGTGGACCCGGATGTTGCTGTTGGTGCTGGACATGTCATGCTTGCCGCTCTGGAGGCCGGCACGCCATTACTGCCGTCCCTCAATGCCTGGCTCAGTGCATTTATCTCACCCTGCTGGTATGCCAACTTTGTATTGGAAGAAGAGTTATCCGAAGCAGAGGCCGCATGGATTCCTGCGAATAGCGCACCCGCCGCAACTGCGCCTACCGCAACTCCCTTTACCGTATCCCATGATCTCTGCGCCATATCTTTTGTCCTAGTTGTCTCTCTCATAGAATTCCCCAGACTACATTATGTTATTTAAAATATAAATAGCCAAGGAATTTGTTCGGTAAAATTTTGGTTTTGACGATGGAGAAATCCGAGCCGTAGCGTTTCCGAACAATTTTGGTAGAAGCTGGTTGCCTATTGGCAGACTATACGCTGGCAGGCTTGCCGTACATTCCGTCCAGCCAGAATATCCTCACCCTGTTCCCATCCCTGAGTGTGACCCTGTATACGGGAATGTAGACCTGCCTTGACTCGGCCAGAGCGGCCTCGGGAAAGAACTCCTCTACCTTGAGTTTTGCTTTCTTCTCGCTGATTCCCTGCACGAGATCAGACTTTTGTACTTGTTTAGCTGATACAGCTGTAAATGTCCAAAAGCGAATACTATTTCTACCCTGACTGTGGGACATGTGACGGAGTGGTATGATAAGGAGTGTCGACCCAGATGGCTCCCACAT
>JAJYFQ010000103.1 GCA_021785375.1 Microcaldota archaeon
TGAAGTCATCCTTATCGAAGTCTGGCCAGTACTTCTTCGCGAAATAGAGCTCAGAATATGTAGCCTGCCGCGGGAGAAGGCCTGAAAGCCTCATCTCCCCGGAGGTTCGCACCACCAGGTCTACATCAGGGAGCGAAGATGTCCTGAGATGTTCCTTTATGTATTCCTCATTTACCTTTACGCTCCTGTTGCGCTTCACTTCGCTGGTTATCTGCTGCACAGAGTGCACTATATCTTCCCTTCCTCCATAATTGAGAAGCAGGTTTATTGTAAGCTCCTTGTAGTTCCTTGTCTTCCTTTCGATGTCTGCGAGCGCCTCCCTCAGCTTGATCGGGAGACTGCTCCTATCCCCGATTATCCTGAGCCTGGCCCTGTTCTGGACAAGCCTCCTAAGTATCTTTGGGTCCTTCGCCGCCCTCATATAGAGACCGAAGAGCACTCTCATTTCTGTTTCTGTCCTGTTCTTTAGGTTCTCCGTGGACAGAGCCCACACTGATATGGTCTTGATCCCGTACTCCTTCGCCCACGTGGCGAACTCTATGAACTTGTTTATTCCCATGCTATAGCCCTGGAGTAGCCGCAGCTTGTTCAGCCTTGACCACCGCCTATTCCCGTCAGGGATAAGTGCTATGTGCCTTGGAGGATTTGCTATTTTCTGCATAAAAATTCCATTATCTTTTAGGTTTTAAAAGGCAGTTAAATGTATCTAATATCATCTATAAATACCTTTTTATAGGGAATATTAATAGCCTTTTTCTCTAGATGTGGTGATTGCATATGACTGATGATAGCGCTCTCTTCGAAGACATCGACACCGACGAGGTCATCGGCAACGAGGATGCTGTGTCCAGGCTAAGCAAGTACGCATCTGACATAAACAACGGAGCAAAGAGGAAGCCAGTTATGCTTTCCGGCCCGTCAGGGACAGGAAAGTCCCTCGCCGCCCACCTCGCGGCGCGCGAACACGGATGGCATGTGGTAGAGCTCAACGCGAGCGACTACAGGAACCAGGAATCTCTCGATAGGATGCTGCTCGCAGCATCGCAGTCCAGGACGATCTTCGGGAAGAAGAACCTGATCCTGCTCGACGAGATCGACGAGCTCACAGGACTTTTCGACAAGGGAGCAAGTTCTGCCATAACCAACATAATAAGCAACACGAAGAACCCTATAATTTTCACAGCCAATGACTACTGGGACAAAAGGATTTCCTTCCTCAGGAACTACGTCGACAACATAGAGTTCAAGAAGCTCCCGCCGCCAGCTGTCTTCAGGATACTCGAGAAGGTCGCGAAGAAGACCTGTGCAAAGGTAAGCAGGGAGACGATAGACATGATAGCGAATAGGTCAGGAGGAGACGCAAGGAGCGCGATAAACGACATGGAAGTCCTCAATGGCGCGCCAGAGGAATCGGTCGATGCGATAGGGTTGAGGGACAGGAGGGTTGACATCTTCGCAACACTGGACAAGATATTCTTCTCGAACACTTACAGCGCGCCGATTGCCGCTTCCGCAAATTCCGACGTCGAGACAGACATGCTGATAAGGTGGATAGACGAGAACCTACCGAAGCGGTACATCGACGGGAAGGACCTTGCAATGGCGTACGAGATGCTATCCAGAGCAACGATGTTCTACACGCGCGCATCACGTGCGCAGTACTACACATATTGGAGATATATGAACGTGATGATGTCCAGCGGAGTGGCGCTTGCGAAGGACCACTATCCCGACAAGAGCACTAGATACGGCTTCCCGAAGATGATAAGCGAGCTCAGCAGGACAAAGGAAGCAAGGGGCGTAGGAAGCACGATATCGAAGAAGCTGAGGAAGAAGATACATGTTAATGCGGCAAGGATAAGGAAAGGTGAGATGAGGATTCTCGCAGACATGGCAAAGAGGATGCTGAAGGAAGGCACCGATGAAGAAAAGGAGCAGACATATGACTTCTTCTATGCGAAACTCGGTCTAGAGAGCAAAGAGGTCAAGTGGCTCGCCGAGAATTTTGATTAGTACTATCCGGCGCCCAGTGCGCTCAGGAGCAGCTTAACTACGTGCGCGACGTGCTCCTTGTCCGTCCTGACGCTTGCAGCAGGATTGTGGCCGCCGAAAGACTGGATGTGCTCGGACGAGTTCTTCACTTCCTCCAGGATTTTCAGCAGCTGTATCTCCTCAGCGAGGTTCTTGTCCGCCCTTAGCGAGACGTAGTTCCCATAGTGGACCATCGTTATAGTCCTCTTACCTGATATCTCCTCCATCTTCTCCTGCAGCCTTGAGCTGAACCTTCCTGGAAGTGGGGTCTCCCCATCATCGCGTATTATGTGCTTGAAGTCAAGAACATACACGTTTATCCCATCCCTTCCTTTGTAGTGGCGCACCTTGCTGACTCCTACATCTATAGCCTCCTGGATGATCGTGCTCGCACGCACGAACGTCTCTTCGAAGCGCTCCCTGTCCCTAATTATCGATGACATCGACTTTGGCGAGATTGCACCTTCGCTCTCCCTCCTGCTCGTGAGATAATCGAGCACGACAGCCAGCTTCTGCCATCTCTTCTCCTCTCTCTTCCCAAATGCGCTGAAATCCCCTATCAAGGATGCCTGCCTGAGGTCCTCCGTGTCGATGGGCGCAATCATCTCAGCGAACACACAGGTGAGGTATCCAGCGGTGTAGTCTGAATTGCCCCCAAAGTCCCATGTGTTTATGTAGTGCGGCAGCATAATTTTGTAGCTGCCGAATCCCTCATATATTGGATGGTGGTCCAGCCATATGAAATCGCACCTGTGCTGCTCCTTTGCGCTTGCGCTTATCGCGCTCTCGCTCTCCTGCATAGTACCGAAATCTGTTATCACCACAAGCGGCTTTTCCATAGACCGATGAGCCTTCGAGCTTTCATAATCCTCGTAGAAAGACTCGAGCGAATAGCCTACGCTCCTGTTCATCTTCCACGATATGGGCAGGTCCTTCACTCCGGTCTTCTTCTTGAGCGCCTCAATCGCTTCGTACAGCGCTATGGCGCCGCTCGACCCGTCGCAGTCGTTGTGGAACCTAATCGTTATCGTCGCACCTGCGAGAACGCTCCTGGCCAGCCTCTTCGCTGCGCTGCCGAGCGCTGGAAGCATGCTCGTTGTCGGTGCATTCAGCTCCCTTATCGTCTTCGGCGCCTTCATCGCATCCCCGAACCCGTAATCCTTCATAACGCGCTCCATCGCGGTCTCGTACTCCTCTGCCGATGCTGTTCCCGCCTGCCTTATCTCATCCATCCCAACATAGCCTTTCTCCAGAGCGTTCCTCCCGATCTCGTGCTTCTCCCCGATATCGAGCATAACATCGCAGGTAAAGCTGTATGGCTTGCCTGCTATCGCGTAGTAGATGTTCTTTGCACTGTTAGATGCGGACTTCACCGCCGTTATGATAGCTAGCAATTGCTCACCATTGGTTTATTTCTCTCAGTCTTGCTTCTTACGGAATCCGTGGAGTCTGGTTAAATGTTACGTTGAGCGAGGTTATATTGAAGAAGCCCGCTATCTCCGTTGCATTAATGCACTCTGAGCGCAGAGTGGCGTTGACAATGTCAGTGCAGTAAGCTGAATTCCTGTACTTGTATACCAGCGACTCTATGCACAGGTCCCGTCCCTGATTCGGCGGGACC
>JAJYFQ010000104.1 GCA_021785375.1 Microcaldota archaeon
GCATCATCACGGGCCTCGCAAACGGTCTCGGCGACGCGCTCTTCGGTGCAGTTGCATACTACAAGGTGCTTGCCATAGGGAGCGCGATAAACACGCTCTCCCCAATACTGGTTGCCCTGCTGGCATATTTCATATTCAGGGAGAGGCTCAACAGGCCGCAGATGGTGGGATTCGTAGTAATGATAGCTGCGGTGGCGATACTCAGCACTCTTTGAGTGATCAGCTCTCGATATACTTGAGCGTGTCTGTAGTCCCCTTCTTGTTCGGCGACCCGGAGACGATCATGTACTTCCTTATTCCCCTCTTCCTTGCAATGTTCCTTACCCTTTCGAACATCTGATCCGTGGTCCTGTACGGCCTGAGGTCCATGCTCTCCACTCCGTATGAGAGGTTCAGCCTCTTCCTCACTTTCTCCGAGTCGGTCAGGGCTATTATCGGGGCCCTCGGCCTCAGGGTGGAGAGTATCTTCGGCGTGGTTCCGGTCTGTGTCGGCGCGAATATCACGTCAGTATTGTAGTTATCGGCGAGCTGCGACGCGGCGAACGCTATTCCCCCGTTTATGCTCGTGACTTTGAAGCCGTTCATTCCGGGGGCGAACTGCTCGGCATTAGATGCAGTCTGCGCGAGCATCTTTACCGACTCCACCGGGAACTTTCCTACCGCTGTCTCGTCGCTCAGCATGAGGCAGTCTGCGCCGCTCGCGATCGCATTCGCTATGTCGTTTACTTCGGCCCTGGTTGGTATGGCGTTGTTGACCATGCTGGCAAGCATCTGCGTGGCCACTATCACCGGCTTGCCCGCATCCCTTCCGGCATTGATTATCTTCCTCTGCTCGATGGGTATCATGTCAATGTCGACGTCGAATGCGAGGTCCCCTCTCGCCACCATCAGCGCGTCAGCCTCAGCGGCTATCTCGGCTATGTTATCGATCGCGATCCGCCTCTCTATCTTCGCTATTATCCCCAATCCGCCCGCATGTCTCCTCAGCTTCCTTATGTTAGACGCCTCCCTGACGAAGGAGATGCCGAGAAAGTCGAAGCCGTTCCTGACTGCGAACTCGGCCCTCTTGATGTCCTCCGGCGTCGGCGGCGAGACGCGCGCCGAAAGACCCTTGATACCAATCCCCTTGTGGCTGGTTATCTCTCCGTCGTTCATGGCCTCGCAGATTATCCTTCCCTTCTCAAGCCTCTTCACCTTCAGCCTGAGGCTGTACTCACCTATGAGTACCTCGGCTCCAGGCTTCACGTCCTTGTGTATGTCGTAATCAAGCGGGACTATCTCGCTGTTGCTCGAGTATCTCGAGTATGCCAGCGCAATCTCCTCTCCCTTCCTCATCTTGATCGGATCGGCGAGCCTCCCGACCCGTATCTTGGGCCCCGGCAGGTCTGCAAAGAGCGCTATCTCCTTGCTCAGTGCCTTTGAGGTGCTCCTGACCTTTCGCGCGAACTCGGTCCACTGCCTCTCATCTCCGTGTGACATATTTATCCTTATCACGTCCACGTACTTCAGGAGCTCCGTGAGAGTCTCCACGCTGTCCATTCCGGGTCCATACGTCGCTATTATCTTTGCCTTCATCCGAAAAACCTTCAGTACTTTACCAGCGAGATCACATTTTCCCCTTTCGGGAGCGCCTTCCTTCCATTCAGATCGCCCAGCTCTATGACGAATGCGAATCCGAGGACCTTGCCCCCCAGATCCTCGACGAGCCCCGCCGCCGCATTTGCGGTTCCTCCTGTTGCGAGGAGGTCGTCAACTATGAGCACCTTGCTCCCCCTCTCCATCGCATCCTTGTGCATCTCGAGCGTTGCGGTTCCGTACTCGAGCCCGTAGCTCCTGCTTATCTTGTCATGCGGGAGCTTCCCCTGCTTCCTTGCAGGTATGAAACCCACCTTGAGTTTGTACGCAAGCGCACCCCCTATTATGAACCCCCTCGACTCCATGCCCACTATGTAGTCCGGTTTCATCCCATCGACTGCCTTTGCCAGCTCGTCTATGCACGTCTCAAATGCCCTCTTGTCCTTCAGGAGCGGGGTTATGTCCTTAAAGAGTATGCCCTTCTTTGGGTAGTCGGGCACGTCCCTTATCATCCCGCGGATAAGCAACTCAGTATCTCTCTCCATCCAAATTATCCATAATCCCCATGACCCGCAACAAATATATACGTTCATGCGGGATACGTTGCGAGCAGAACTATTCTGTGGCTGCCTGACGCGACATTGCCTGCATCGCTACATAACTATTAAAAAGAGATGCAGTATATTATAACGGTATACCAGAGGCACGAAATAAATGAGCAAAGAAGCTGATGCCCCGGCGACAATCGCCCTTATCCCTGATGGAAACAGAAGGTGGGCAAGGGCGCACAGGATGTCCATATTCAATGGCTACAACCTCGGCGTGAACAAGTTTATAGAGTTCGGCGAGTGGTGCAGGAACTACGGGATAAACAACGTTACTGTGTGGGCGCTATCATCGGAGAACCTCTCAAGGCCAAAGGAGGAGGTCCAGACCCTATTCAGCATCTACAAGAAGGTGGCAAACGACAAGAAGATACTTGCCAGGCTTCACAAGAATCAGACCAGGGTAAGGATCATAGCAAACAAGAGCCTGGTCCCAAAGGACCTTATACTTTCGCTCAGCAAGATGGAGAAGGAGACGAGCAGGTACAAGGACCGCGTCATCAACATGCTTCTCGGCTACGGGGGAAGAGACGACATACTCTACGCGGCTAAGAAGGCAGCAGCCGGGGTAAGGAGAAAGGGGGCGCAGTTCGAGCAGCTCTTCGAGAAGTCGCTCATATCGTGCAGCGTACCCAATATAGATCTGATCATAAGGACGTCCGGGGAACAGAGGCTCTCCGGCTTCATACCATGGCAGTCGGCTTACTCTGAACTCTACTTCTCCAAGAAACTCTGGCCCGACTTCACGAAGGATGACCTCAGGCTGGCAATCGACGACTACGGCAAGAGACAGAGAAGGTTCGGCAAATGATGTGTTTGGCATGCCAAACAAGAATATAGACGTAAGTAAGTACACGAGGTACTTCAACATAACCGCTCCATCGGCGCAGCTCCAGACATTCATGCTCATAGTTCTCGGAGCCGGAGTGGGCCTATTTTCGGGATTCATCATAAGCACCGGCAACCACGTATACGGAGAGTACATCCTCGATGCAGCTGCCGTTGGCATAATGGCCGTAACGATACCGGCGCTGCTCACCTCGATAGTCATCAAGGGATTCAGGTGGAAGCTGCGCATGCGGCATGCCATGTACCCCACCACTGCGGTTACCTCTGTCTACTCTTTCGCCTTCATAATAGTGGCTATTGTGTATGCGGTGCTCAAGCACTACGTCCTGGCATCGGTGCTCCTCCTGCTCCTCAATGCTGGGATCTACGGCTACTGGTTCCTGATAAACAAGGTTGCGATGGGCTACAGGAGGGGATCCGTCCTGCTCGCAGCGGTACAGCCTGTGCTGAACATCCTCTTCTTCATTCCATTCGGGCAGTACCTCTTCACACTTGCCCTTCCGCTGAACGACGTCCTGCTGAAGCTGTACGGGGGCATGCTCGTCTTCCTGGCATTCGGATACCTTGTCATATACCTGATAGACAAACCGGCGAAGAAGTCGCTCGACATAAGCGGGA
>JAJYFQ010000105.1 GCA_021785375.1 Microcaldota archaeon
GGAAGGCACACCGCCCACGAGGAGGTCGGAAAGCTTGCCGACAGGGCAATGGACGAGGGCAGGAGCGTTGTGGAGCTTGCGAGGGAGGACCCGGAGCTTTCCGAGTACATGGAGAGGCTCACCGAAGCACAGAGGGACACGCTCTCTTCCCCAGAGAACTACACCGGAAAGGCCAGCGAGGTGGCACTTAATATAGCGGATAAGTGGGAGGCGAGGCTTGATGAGATGGGGCTCGCGCCAACAGCTTAGCCCAGACAGCAAACACTAATCCTTTTAAACTTTAACATCACAAATGCTATCGGAGGCCCTTTCTCGCAAGCTTATTTTAGGGTCCAAGTATAGGTGCGTTAATGGCTCGTTCGATAGAAAATGTCCAGGATGCCGAGAGCAAGGCAGCAAAGATGGTTGAGGACGCAGAGAAGGCAAAGGCGGAGAAGATCGCCAAGGCAAAGGACAAGGCCGCGGCGATGATCTCGGACGCTGGGGAGAGGGCGAAGACCGTCAAGGCCGAGGCCGTGAGCCAGGCCGGAGATGAGATCGCCAGGAGCCGCGAGAGAGGCCTTGCGGAGGCAAAGAACCTTGCAAAGAAGATAGAAGGCATGAAGGTGAGCAAGGAGAGACTCAGGAGAGCGGTGGGAAAGGCAGTAAAGGAAATCGTTGGTTGAGATCGTGTTCCGAACAGAACCGATGGAGAAGGTAAGGATAGTTGCACTGGAGCAGGACAAGAATAACGTCGTTGCTGCGCTGCACAAGGAGGGAATAATAGACCTGAGGAAGAGCAAACTCGGGATAGGAGATGACAGACCCGCGGCTTATTCTACTGACGTGTCCGACGCGCTGATACGGGTGAACGGAGCCCTGCAGATACTCGGAAAGAGGGAGGTGAAGCCCGAGAGGCACATGCCGCTCGAGAGGGCCCTCAACGAGGTCAGGGGAGCGAAGGCGATAGACCAGATCTATGACCTCAGCAACGAGAGGAAGTCGCTCACCGAGGACATGGACGCGCTCGAGAATGCAGGGAGGATAGGGGAGGCGTTCCGCGACCTCAAGGTCGACTTCAGCAGGCTCAGGAGCGAGTATCTTGGCTACAGGGCGTTCGAAGCGGACAAGAAGGCCTTCAGGGCTTTTGGCAAGAAGCACGATGCTCACGGAAAGGCCGAGGCATGGATAACTAAGCTGGGCAAGAAGCATTATGTGTTCATAGCGTACGACAGGAAGTTCAATCTCGATGAGATCGTAAAGGACACGGGGATGGTCGAGATCGACCTCTCGGCAAAGTACCTTGAGGGAAGGCCGAAGGATGTCCTCGAGGACGTGAAGGCCAGGAAGTCGAAGAATAAGAGGAGGCTCGCGGAGATCGAGAAAGAGCTGGCGCAGCTCAGCGACAGGCACTACTCCAGGATAGCCAACCTCGGCGAGATGCTTGAGATAGAGCTGGCCAGGGCAGACGCCAGCTCGATGTTCAAGAGGACGGAGAAGACGTTCGTTGTGGAGGGATGGATAGAGGATAAAAGGTACGACTCTCTCGTGGAGCACGTGGTCAGGTCCGCGAAGGGCAGGGCAGAGGTGGAGAGGATAGCGCACGACGAGCTCGCGCCTACGCACACCAACAGGCCGAAGATACTGAAGCCCTTTGAGTACATGATGAACTTCTACTCGGTCCAGAGGAGCGACGAGATAGACCCGACATGGATCTTCATAATCTCGTTCCCGATCTTCTACGGGCTCATGGTCAGCGACGTTGGCTACGGAATTGCATCGCTGCTATTCGTGACCTACATTTCAAAGAAGGTCAACCCCGAGGGCCTTGTCTACAATGCCTGCAAGATCTGGCAGCTCATGTCTCTTGCGGCGATCTTCTTCGGTGTCATATCGAACCAGTACTTCGGATTCCAGCTCAATCAGTACGTCATACCCGGAGCCACTACATTCGACTGGTTCAAGAACGCGACCTCGATAATGGGGCTCACCATACTCTTCGGAATAATGCAGATAGTGCTAGGCCTGGCATTTGGGTTCGTAAACCAGTACCATAGGGGCCACAGGAAGCTCGCGTACAGCAAGATAACCTCCATAATAGTCATAGTCTCCGGGGCCATAGCTGTCAGCGCCCTCTTCGGCCTGACTTCGGGAACGTTGCCGATCGCATGCGCAGCGCTGGCAGTGGTAGCGCTCCTGGTCACAGCGGCGATAAGCGGGCACGAAGCCAGCGAGATAACTAACCTGATAACGCACCCGCTGAGCTACGCGAGGATAATGGGGTTCGGACTGGGCAGCGTGATCATAGCCTTCCTCATTGACCAGTACTTCACGCCGAGCCTCTCGGCGGGCATACCGATATTTATTCTTTACCTAATAATCTTCATACTGCTTCACTTCCTGAACATGATACTCGGCATCTTCGAGGGCATAGTGCAAGGCGTGAGGCTCAACTTCGTCGAGTTCTTCTCGAAGTTCTACATAGGGAACGGGATAAAATTCAGGCCCTTCGCCTTCAAGCGGGTTTATACTAAAGAGGAATAAAATATTGGTGAAATAAATGGTAGTAACGGGAGCTGAATTTGCAGCAATCGGAGCCGGATTGGCAATCGCAGGAGGGGCAATAGGTACAGGCATGGCGCAGTCCGGAATAGGAAGCGCGGGACTTGGCCTTATAGCGGAGAAGCCGGACAGCATGGGAATAGTTCTTCTGTTCCTCGTGCTGCCTGAAACGCTGCTCATCTTCGGATTCGTCGTCTCGATCCTGATAATGCTGACATTCGGCATAATCTAAACAAGGTCATCGCATGTCACTGGAAGCGATAAGGAAGAACATCCTTGCAGAAGCGGAGGAGAAGGCCAAGGCCATAAACGCCCAGGCCAGCTCCGAGGCCGGCGCAATCTCCGGCGAGGCCGAGGCGAGAGCCAGGGAGATAGTAAAGGCAGCTGAGGAGGAGTCGAGGCGCGAGGTTGCGCGGCTCTGGAAGGAGAGCGAGGCCGGACTCGAGACCGAGAAGAGCACAATGATAACCGAGGCCCGCGGGGCCGTCCTCGAGAAGGCGCTCAAGACCGTGAGGAGCGATGCGGAGAGGAGCCTTGCGAAAGACAATATGCAGGGGATCCTCAAGAGCGGGCTCAGGCAGTTCTCCAGCATAACGGGGGGGAACGAGGCGGTGATAAGGACGAGCAGGAGGAACGCGCACCTAGTCAAGGGCAGGGGCAACAGGGTCGAGTATGGTGACATCAATGGCTTCGTCTTCTCAACGCACGACGGAAAGATCTCACTCAACGCAACGGTCGAGAGCATAGTGGACAGGGAGCTTGACACGATAAGGAAGCTCGTCGCGGATGAGATCTTCACCGCGTCTGACGAGAAGAAGATCGCGCAGGCAGCCGCGAAGATATCGATCAGGGCATCAGGCGCTAAGCGGGCATCCCCAGCAAGGAAGAAGAGGGCGCCGGCGAAGAAGGTCAGGAAGCAGCAGAAGGCAAAAGCAAAACCGAAGAGGAAGAAGTAATGTTGTCTGGATACGAGGCCGCGATGCAGTACGGCTACTCGAGCGCAAGGGTCAAGGCCATGGAGGCCAAGCTCATTACGAAGAGGGCAATGCAGGAGATCATCAATGCCAAGGACATC
>JAJYFQ010000106.1 GCA_021785375.1 Microcaldota archaeon
TCGAGGAGGGTGTGGAAGATTATAGAGGCAGGTCATTTATGGGATGAAGCCGGAGCATATCTGTGTAAGCCTTAAGGTCAGATAGCTTTGCCAGTCTAATGTCCATCCTCATAGGATCATGAAATTCAGTATATCGACTCTATCTCCCTGTGCATTATGCCCTTCGGGGCAGGTCCGACTATCGGAATCCTGTATCCACACGACCTGCACTTGTTTCCCTCGCCTAGCAGCCATCTCGTGAGATAGAGGCTGTTCCTCTCTATCACAACCTTGCCGCAGCCTGGGCAGTAGGTGCTCTCATAAGGATTTCCTGGAGCGTTTCCTATGTATGAGTAGTTCATCCCATTACGTTTCGCGATGTCATAATGCTTCTTAAGCGTGGCGTATGGGGTCGCCGGGTAGTCGAGCATTTTGTAGTCTGGGTGGAAAGCAGTAAACTGGAACGGCACGTCAGGTCCCAGCGAGTCAGTGACTCTCTTTGTAAGTGCATTGCATGCCTCGAGGGACTCTCCGACTCTTGGTACTATGAGGTCGGTGAACTCGACATGGATCCCCGCGCTCTTCATCGCCACTGCTGCTTCTATCACCGGTTCGTTCGATTGGATCATCTCGAACTTATTCGAGAACTTCTGCTCGCCGTTTCCCTTGAAGTCGACAACAGCGGCATCGATTAGTCCCTTCATCTCATTCACCGCTTCAGTAGTCATGTAGCCATTCGTAACAAAGACCGTGTAGAGCCCCTTTTTGCGGGCAAGCTTTGCAATATCCAGCGCATATTCGATGAAGATCGTCGGCTCATTGTATGTAAAGGCGATACCCTGCGTATTCTTGCGTATGGCAAGATCCACTATCTCCTCCGGGCTCATATCGCTTCCTGTTATATCCTTCTCCTTCGAGATGTTGTGGTTCTGACAGAACTGGCACCCCCAATTACAGGATGAAGTTCCGATGCCGAAGACGTACGTGCCTGGATGGAAGTGGTTGAATGGTTTCTTCTCTATCGGATCGACCTGCATCGCATTTACGGTTCCATAGGTTGCAAGCTTTAGCTTTCCGCTGTGATTCTGTCTCACAAAGCAGAAGCCGTGCGAGCCTGCAGGGATCTTGCAGCGCCTCGCGCATGCGATGCACTCAACCTTCTTGTTATCAATATCGTTGTAAAGGATAGCGTCGTGAAGCATGATCTATTATCGTCGATCCTGGTATATAAGAATTTGCTACGTTCCCGTATCCCACACGTCAGCGGAGATCTTCCCGGTCTTGACCTCCAGTGAGAGAAGAGCCTCCTTTATCGCGCTTACGAATTTAGGCGGACCACAGATGTAGCACGTCCTCTCCGTCACATCTGGCGAGTGCCTCTTTATCATCTCCGCGTTCACGTGGCCTGTCTCGCCGTTCCATCCGTCCCCGGGCTGCGGCCTGGTCACAGTTATCGTCGTCTTTAGGCCGAGGTCCTTCGCGAATTCTTCAAGCTCCTGCTTCCTGATTATCTCTGTTGGGTACTTTATGCTGTAAATGAGGTCAATGTCGTTTCCGGACTTGGTCTTCTCGATGTGCCTGAGCATCGAGATGAACGGGGCAAGTCCCGTCCCTCCGGCTATGAAGAGCACCTTCCTGTTCTCCTTCGGGTCGAACCTGAACTGGCCATAAGGTCCTTTGATGTAGTACTTGTCGCCAACCTTCGAGTTGACGAAATGCGAGGTGTGCTCTATGGCCGTGCCTATGTGGTTCCTCTTTACTATGTAGAACTCCATTACCGCAGAGGCAGGATCCGATGCTATGGAGAAAGATCTGGAGAGATATCTCTTTCCGGTTGCGTCCTCTCCGGAGACCATTATGAACATACCCGGATCGAATGACATGGGTTGGCCATCGTCAGGGGCGAATCTTATGGTGAGAACCTCTGGGGTTTCATCGACCTTCTCAGTCAGCCTGTATACCTTCTCGCCTACCTGCATCTGCTCCGGCATAAATATTTACCCTAAAACACTCTTAACAATCGGCTATATAAATTTAAATACGCATCTATCAGCTGGTACAATCGACCGCTGATACTATGAAGTTGGACTCGCTTGATATAAAGATACTCGACCTCCTCCAGAACTCGTCCATGCTCACTCCGAAGCTCTCCGAGATAGCGAAGGAGATAGGCACGACCAATGCCACGGTGTACAGGAGGATTGACGCGCTCAAGAAGAACGGCATAATAATAGGACACACGACCAAGATCGACTCGAAGCTGATAGGAAAGACATTCCAGGCCCTGATATATCTGAGACTCCCGAAGAGCATAAACCCTGAGGAGAAGAACAAGCTCTCATTGAAGCTCTCAGAGATGCACACCACCGAAGCGGTCTATGAGCCGATAGGCAAGTGGAGCTTCATAATAAAGACGTCGCACAAGGACATGGAGGAGCTGAACCGCTTCATAAAGGACGAGCTCTCAAAGATTCCATACGAGGAGATGCAGATGGAGATCATCCTGAACGTCGTGAAGGAAGGATCCGTATCGCTGCCCAAACTGACGGAGTAGTCACTCCTTGATGTTCGTTATCTTCTCCACTGTCTTCTCGAACTTCTCCATCGACTTTATTATCTCCTTGAGATTCGGGTTTATGTTGTACCCTAGGTCGTAGCCGCGCTCCGTCCTTATGTGCGTAGGCTGGAGAATGTTCAGGTTCATAGAGAGGTTCCTAAGTGTTATGATGAGCGTCTTCCTTGTAAAGCTCTTGCCCAGTATGGTGTACAGCTCCCTGGTCGTCCTCGGCGCCTTGACCATCAAGAGTTTCAGTACTGCATAGTTGGGTTTGCTGAACAGTTTCCTCAAAAGCCATATCTCATCCTTGTCCTTTTCCATCCTCGCCATAGTCGCACCAATTTTGCCAGTTTATTGCCGTACCTGCTGTTAAATCAAGGTACAACAAATACTATCTGATTAATCATTGAGGGAGAAAGGTATATATATCTTATTTACTTATACTAAGGTATAAGATTTTTATTTAAGTAAAAGTTGGTATTATGGCAAGGTTCAGTTTAAATGCAAGGAATATCCTCGGAAATCACGGGCTGCCTGGCAAAGAACAGCGGAAGAGCCGTATGAGTTTTGATGTTGGCGAAGTGTGCGAGGGTGAAGTTGTCGAGAGAGTCGATGTCGGAATAGACTCTGCCGTGGTAAGAATCGGGCGGTCGTATCTCTATGCTGTCGGTTATCCGCTGGGTATAGAAAGGAATGCCCTCTCCAGGATCGAGACGGCAAAATCCTGCATTATAGAATCTCTCTCTGCATCGGAGCAAGAAGTCGGGATTGGGGCGCTCGAAAAGGCGAGGGTAATGGCGAGGGACGAATTGCTCAAGCACTTTGACCCGGAACGCGCAGCTTATCTGTCATACTTTATCGCGCACGATACTGTTGGATATGGGCCCTTTAGCATACTGTTGAAGGAAAGGAAGAACATAGAGGAGATAGAAGTAAACTCACCGACAATGCCTATAACCATCTATACTATCAAGTACGGGCGGTGTGCTACAAATATCAGGTTTATGGACGAGG
>JAJYFQ010000107.1 GCA_021785375.1 Microcaldota archaeon
GGCATCGTGCATCTCTATCGGCATCTCGGGCTCGTTGATCTTCCCTGGAGAGTATGGTATCGCAATAGTTGAGAGTATAGTCGTTTCCTCCTTACTAAGCGGCTCAACCTTCACGTACTCTGAGTACCACTTTCCGCTCTGCGCCGCGCCCCTGTCGAAGAGGAGCATCTCTCCCTGTGCTGCGTTGCGCATGTAGACGCGCTCGAACCTGTTGAGTCCAAGGATGTCCTTCCCGTAGTAGTTCGCCTCCTTGTGCTGATGGACCATCAGCAGCGAGCTGGAGTTGAGGAAGACCTTCGGTATGTCCTCGAGCTGCTGTGTTGAGATGACTATGCCGATGCCATACTTCCTTCCGAGTCGCACGATCTTCTCGGCGACTGACTCCCTGACCGTGTCGTACTCCTTCTCGCGCTTTAGGAGCTGCCAGGCCTCGTCCACGACGACCATGATCCGTGGGCCTTTGCCTTGCCACTGCTCCTTGTCGAAGAGTTCGGTGAGACGCTGCAGTATCGCATATGAGACCAGAGACTTCTCCGACTCGTTGAGCCCCTGGAGACTCACGACGGTATTCCTCTCGAAGATCTTCTCCCAGAAAGCGTCGGGCTCCGTGCCGATGACCCTCTGTATCGCCCTCAGTCGCTGGTTCAGGACATTCTCCTTACCGGACTTGCTGCATATGCTCGACCAGAGATCGAAGAGTGATGGCTCCTTTCCGCCGAGATAAAACTTCAGGAGGGCGCTCTTCACCTTGGTCGACTGCAGAGAAGTCAGCCTTGCGGCTATCGCCAGACTCTCCACTGCCGTGCTTGCTCTCGACTCCTTGCTCATCCCATTCAGCTTGAAGAGGTTTATCTTGAAGTGGTCCGGCACCTTCCAGAACGATGCGCCTGCATCAGCTGCCCATGCCTCGTTCTCTCCATTCCAGTCGATGACGAGGAACGGCACCTTGTTAGCAACTGCAACCCTGGCAATGAAGCTGCGCAGAGTCGTTGTCTTTCCGGAGCTCGTGCTGCCGATCATCAGCACATGAGGATTTGGCTCCTTGAGGTACTCGATTGATATCATTCCAGACTCTCCTACCTCGATAGGTGAGAGACCAGCCCCTGACGGTTCAGTGAAATGCTGGAATGCGTTTCCGACTAGTATGCTTCCAGGAGTCTGTATCTCCTTGCTCATCGCTCCAGTCTCCTTCCTATATGCCCTCCAGGCATAGAGCATGGTGCCTCCAATGATTGCTGCAAGCGCGGCCATCGGCTGGCCAAGGCCTATTCCAATCACCAGGCCTGCAACAAAGTAGAGCACGGATGTGACAACAAGGACCTTCAGGCCCAGAAGCAGGAACTTGCTGATCCCGGCAGGCCTTCCATGCCTGCCTATCAACTTCCTCAGCCTCACCACGGCCTCCTCTGGAGAGACCTGCCTTGCGTTCGATTCGATTCTCATTCCGTTTCCCATCCAAACCACCCATATTCAACATTACAAGAGAGTGGCGGGCAAACGCCCGCCGAAAAAATCAAATCACTGGATCTCCAGGGCCTTCTGGTGCTCGGCCCTCTCCGCCTCGTCCTGGCGCTTTATCAGGCGCTTGAGCTTCTCGACGTACGCCACAAGAACCTTCGACTTCAGGCCTTCCGGATGCTCGATGAACCACTCAAGGGCTGCTGCGCGGCACTCTATCTCCGCATCGTCAGCCCCGTCCGTGCTGTTCATCTCGACGCCGGAACCTCAGTCTGCGCGTCAAGGTACTCCTTGTACGAGACCTCAGAGTCCCGGTACATCTTGAGGGCCCTGCGCATCAGCGCTGACTTCCTGTAGCCCTCAAGGCTCTTCGCGTCGAGCCACTCCACGAGGCTCTTGTCCAGATACACCACGGTCGATACCAGTTTTTCTCCCATGTTTTCCACCTAGATGCAGGAACAGTTCCTCACATCTAATTTAATTTATATCAATGAATATATATAAAGCTTTCTATCAAAACAAGGATACTTTAATACACATTAATACACATAACATTAGATTTAAATATATTGCAGGGAATATACTACTGATGGTTGAATGGCTGAGGACAAGAGGATAGACGCGCTTGCAAAACTAACAAGAACGATAGGATCAAAACCGCCGAGGGCAAACGACCTGATGTTGGAGCTCGGGGAGCGGGAGTCAGTCAGCGTTTCGATACTCTGCCAGGAGGGAAAGCCGATGTTCGTGGAGAACGTGAGGCAGAGGTACATAGAAGCCGCATTCGAGCAAGTTGCGTACACCGTAGACCTCTTCACAAAGGCGCACTTTCTCTCTATGAAGATATTCGAGAAGCAGTTTCCGTCGGCACTGAAGGGAATGAAAGCACCGAAGGAGAATCCATATGACGGTATGCTGACAGGGCATCTTCATGAAGACGTTAAGAAGAAGGCAGAGATGCTCTCCGATCTGTACCATAAATACAACCCAAAGACCAGGAAGGTGCCGCTACTGATAAGCGCGGTAACTGTACAGCAGTCCCTCAATGGACTTGTCTCGTTCTACAAGAAGATGGTGGAGACGAGGAAGTCACTGGATGCAAGGGCAGAGTCCCTCTACTATATCAACGGCCAGTTTCTGGAGGAGTGGCAGAGGCAGAGGGAGGAGAGCCTGGGTGGATACAGGGCTGGCGTCTCGACAGGAGGCGGCAGGACGGATCCGCAGGTCTTCTTCGGCCTGAGGAACCAGATGTTACATGATGCGATCACGTACGTGGATGAGCAGGCAAGAAAGTTCGAGGCAGGAGAGAAGACAGAAAAGGGCAAGAACCCCGTCGCCGCTCTTGCAAGTGGAATATCGGCCTGCGGTGTCTTCGGTGACCCGCTGGTCCTCCCGTACGATGGCTGGCTGCCAAGGGCACCGGGACTCGTAATGAAGGGGATGGAGGACGTCAGTGATCTTGTAGGGCAGATACTAACGGAAAAGGCATCAGAGAGTTAATCTGTCATACCTTGTCGTATTCAGGCATTTGATGCCCTTTAGGCCTGCATTGTAGTAAAGTATATATATTTTACTTAAGTATATGATATCACCAAAGCGAATGCCCAACGCTATACAAACCGGGCGGTTCTTCTTCTAGGTGAGTGGATGGAAATCGAGATACCAGATGTAAGAGTGAACAAAGAGGGAGTCCAGGGGCTTGAAACTGTGGTGAACACGGCAATGGAGGCATGCGAAAGGAGCAGTGATCCGGTCGGGGAAAGGAACATCGAAGTCGGTGTTGCGACGCTCGTCCAGGAGCTTACAGACCTCGTGCGCGTATGCGAGAGCTATGCGTACATGGGTGAGTGCCTTGAATACGTGGTAAACGTACAGATCAGGGAGAGAGGTGTTGTCTGGACTGTGAAAAATGCTGCGGCTGCCTCTCCCGCAGCCCTCTTACAAATGACGGCCTCGTTTCCATCCCATCTCTGGACCTTTGTATACGGTGCATTCGGAGGACTGCGATCAAGAGATCCGGCTATCGCCGTTTCCCTTGAATGCAAACGCCTCGTAATCCCAGAGCAGCCAGCTCAGGAT
>JAJYFQ010000108.1 GCA_021785375.1 Microcaldota archaeon
CGAAGTAGATGAAAATGGAGACCAGCGTCGCTATGGAGAGTCGCTGGAGAAACAGTTCCATTCTGTCGCTCATAAAATCATTATTGAGGTGTAGGAAGTGAGCTACCTCAGGGTTACGTTCTCCGCCTTTGAGTTGTCTTTCTGTATCACGACAGCAGTGCCGTATGCCACCACTTCTGTCATCACTCCGCCCATGTCGGAAGAATCGAACCTCATGTCAACTATCGCATTTGCGCCCGACTGCTTCGCCTCATCCATCATGCGCTCTATCGCATGCTCCCTTGCTTCCTTAAGCATCTTCGTGTATGCGCCTATCTCACCCCCTACTATGCTCTTCAGCCCGGCTGAGATATTGCCCCCGATTCCCCTGCTCCTGACGATTATGCCGAATACGGGCCCGATCACTGATGTTATCATGTTTCCAGGGACATAATTCGTGGTTACGACTGACACTCCATTAGTTTTTGCATCTGCCAAGATATCACCTAATCGTAATTTCCGCTGATCAAGCCGCTTTTGCCTTGAGCGTTCCCCGCTCTGTGTGGTGGAATCCGCTCTGCGGGTTAGTGTAGTTTATAAGGACAAATCCGCTGTATATCTGCCCCGGAAGCAGGGACGCTACACTGCCATTCTGGTAACACTGCATCGAGAGGGTGGTGTTGCCACCTATCCCAAGCACTATGGGGCTCGGTACAACCATATTGGTAAGTGTGCCCATGTTGTTGCATCCATATGCAGTGATGGTTATCTGCGTCTGCAGCGACTGCTGGACGTTTATCGATAGGGTGCTGTTCGACGCGTAGAGCACTGCACTGAGGCAGCCGAACTCAGCAGGGAAGATGCAGGTTGTGCTGATCGTCGGATTGAATATTCCAAGGCGCCAGAGGGCAGCCACCACCACGACTATTATTAGGATAGCCCATCCATAAGTGGTAAGGTACTCGATTGCGCTCTGCGCCCTTCTGTTTTTCGTTACTGTTTCCATAAACAACTCCATTAATGCAACGTTGCAACTATTCCGTCTATTATCCCATTTACTCCGAGCCCTCCAGTCGACTTCACCGCAATCCTGTGGCTGAGCACCGGCCTTGCCAGGAATTTAACGTCGTCTATATTCATCTCCTTCCTTCCCTCTATCAGCGCCTTCGCCTTCCCGCAGCGCATGAACGATATCTCAGCTCTTGGGCTGCCTCCCATAATAACGTGTATGTCAGTCCTCGTGGCGTTCACCATCTGTGTTATGTACTTCGCGACCTCGTCGGGCATGATGATATCATTCACCATATCCTGGTATGAGATTATGTCCTCGGTGCCTATTATCTTCTGCGTTTCCACCTTCATCTCGCGCTCCTTTATCCTTAGCATCGCCTCCTCCTCCTCCATTGTAGGATACCCTACTGCAATCCTCATCAGGAACCTATCAGCAAGAACCTTTGGTATAGGAACCGTTCCTTCGATGTTGAGCGGGTTCTGCGTAGCGAACGCTATGAATGGCTTGTAAAGAGGAAGCGTCGCGTTCCCGAGGGTCACCTGCCTTTCTTCGAGGGTCTCGAGTAGCGCTGCCATGGTCCTCGGAGGTGACCTGTTCAATTCATCGACAAGTAGGATGTTTGTGAAGACGGGGCCCTTCTTGAGCTGGATATTGTTGTTCTCGTCGAGGTAGGTGTAGCCGACTATGTCCCTGGGAGTAAGGTCTGGGGTTCCCTGGATTCTCCCGAACTCAGCCTGGATGGAGTCGGAAAGCGTCTTCGTCATGGTGGTCTTTGCTACGCCGGGGACTCCTTCAAGGAGGCAGTGGCCGTTCGCGACAAGCGCTATGAACATGAGCTCTATCACGTCGGACTTTCCGGAAATCTTCTTCCTGACCTCCTTCAATACCGCCTGGTACGCTGACTGTGGATCCATCATGGACGATCAACTAAACTATAAAAGAAAGGGATGCTTATAAATCCTTTGCTGTGGACCTTCTTGCAATCTATTATATTTTGAAAACAGAGTAGTTTCAGTGGTACAATGACTGAAACGAGGAGCAGCCTATTGAGTAGCATAACAGTGACAAAGGACATAACACAGGATGAATATGCAGTAGCACAGCTTTTTGCAGTGTATCTTGGATGCGCTTCTGAGAAGGGGATAGAGAAGACAGCGGAGCTCGCTGGACGGAAGGCGGGCGGACTTGCAGGCAGGGCGTTCACACTCGATGACTTTTTGGATAACGGACTAATCGCCAAGTTCGGTGATGGATTCTATCTTATAACAGACCGCGGGGCGAGCGTTGTCGAGATAATGAAGGAGCTTGATGAGAATTGGGAGGAGCTGTTCGATGCGACAAAGGAATCGAGGAAGATAAACGCTGAGCATGCGTTCCTTGAGATGCTCGCAACGTTCGGATACGGAGGAGGTGCGCCGCGCAGGATTGCGCAGCTCATCGCAATAGGTAAGAAGGGAAAGTGCGACGTCACAACCGCCGCGAAGATATTTGGAATGGAGGAATTCACGGCTGATTTCAACTGGAAGGAGCTTGAGGGACTAGATCTTGTTATGGTAACGGAGAGCGGCGGAGTAAAACTCTCGACAATAGGAGAAGAGGTATATAGAAGGCTGATATCGAAGAATCACGCTGAAGGAGACATGATCGACGCGATGGTGGAACAGGCAAACGCGCTTATCTCTCCGGAACCAAGGAGCACGGAAGCAACAGGCTGATTACTGGACTACTGCCCTCTTCTTTAGAGCCTTTTCCAGCATTGACTTCACTACTATAGCCTGGTTGTGCCTGGTGTCCTGCGTTGCATACAACAGAGTAAGAGGGTCGTTGGTGCGCGCAAGGTCGACGAGGTCTTCGAAAGCAGGATTCTCCTTCAGTTCCTTGACATATTTCTCCTTAAACTTTACCCACTTCTTCGGGTCGTGAGCGAACCACTTCCTCAGTTCATCGGTAGGGCCGACGTCCCTGAGCCAGATGTCGACATTGGCGGTGCTCCTTCTCACTCCCCTCGGCCATAGCCTGTCAACGAGGATCCTCAGGCCATCTGTGACCTCTGGTCTCTCATAAATTCGCTTTAGCTTAATCATGGTCCTCCGCTAGCAATTCTCATGAAACCTTTTTAAGCCTTGGTTTTCCAGCTCACCATGACTGATTTTACGGGAGAGCCCCGTCAAAAGAAAAAATGATAAAGTATTTAAAACAGAATGTAGCATCTAATTACGTAAACGCGACCTAAATGGTGAATTAAATGGGAATTTTCAACAAGCTAGGAGGAGTACTTGGCACACAGAAGGAAATGAATGTGGAAGAGTGGATGAATTCAGAGGAAATGGAAAATGTAGACGTTATGAGCGAACCCGCAGACTTCTACGTAAAGCCACTCGCACTGCAGCAGGAATCCGACCTGGCGGTCATACAATCAGAGCTCCAGAAGAAGAACATAATACTTCT
>JAJYFQ010000109.1 GCA_021785375.1 Microcaldota archaeon
GCATGAGGCCCCTGGAGTCATCACAGGGAAGCCGGTAGAGCTCGGAGGATCAGAGGGAAGGTTCGACTCAACCGCGATGGGAGGAATGTACGTTCTCAGGGAAGCGGCGAAGCTCAAGAAGATGAAGCTCAAGGGGGCGAAGATAGCGATCCAGGGATTCGGGAATGCGGGGAAGTTCGCTTTCGAGATAGCGACGAAGCTCGCCGGGGCGAAGGTTGTTGCGATATCCGACTCGCAGGGCGGAGTCTACGACCCGAAGGGGCTCGATTACGAGAAGCTCAATGACGTAAAGGAGAAGACGGGAAGCGTCCAGAACTACAAGGGAGCCAGCAAGGTGACGAATGAGGATCTACTGGAACTTGACTGCGACGTGCTGATACCCGCAGCTATAGAGAACCAGATAACGAAGAGGAACGCGGACAGGATAAAGGCGAGCATGGTCCTGGAGCTTGCAAACGGACCGGTGACTCCGGAGGCGGACAAGATACTCTTCGAGAGGGGAGTACTCGACATGCCCGACTTCCTTGTCAACTCAGGAGGGGTGATAGTGTCGTACTTCGAGTGGGTCCAGGACATGGAGGGATTCTACTGGACAGAGGACGACGTGTACAAGAAACTCGATAATATAATAACAAGGTCATTCAACGACATGATCGCCATGCAGCAGGAATACAAGAAGAACGGGAAGAAGATAACCCCAAGGGAGGCTGCGTACATCATTGCCGTAGACAGGGTCGCAAAGGCGATGAAGGCCCGCGGATGGTACTAGCCATGGCCGCATCGTCGACCGATTGGAGCCGGCCGGTGGTAGGTGTCGCGGGGCTGGTTGTCAAGGATAACAAGGTACTGATGGGAAAGAGGAAGGGAGACCATGGCGGCGGAACGTGGGCCCCGCCAGGCGGAAAGCTTGATTTTGGGGAGTCGTTTGAAGACGCAGTACGAAGGGAGGTCCTCGAGGAGACCGGACTCACTGTGAGAGTGATAAGGTTCTTTGCGGTCACAAACAACGTATTTAGAAATGAGAAGAGGCATTCGATAACGCTCTTCTTCATATGCCGGATAAGATCGGGGAAACTCAGGGTCATGGAGCCGGATAAGTGCGAGAAGTTCGGCTGGTTTGAGTGGGAGAGTCTTCCGAGGCCGCTCTTCCTTTCGGTAAAGAGACTGCGCGAGCAGCGGATCAGTCCGGGGTAGCCGCGAAACCAAGGAAATATTTATAAAATACAGAAAACCTTGATCTGATGTTAAGCATGGAAAGTAGGATACCAAATCGAAAGGCCCTGGAGAGGGCTTTTGATAAGGCAAGGAATGGAGATACAAGACAACTCTTTGAGCTGGTCAGGATAGACGAGGACATAGCGGTCCACGTGGTTGTCAGGCGTGAGGATATGGCCAGGACCGTTGCCACGCACGGCACGCCGCTAGAATCGCTGACCTACGGCGGCCAGAAGTTCCGCTCCCTCCACACGAGCCAGTTTGTAGAGTTTGCACTACACTCAGACGCCCAGTTCAACTGGCGCCTGGTACACGAAAGCGTGTTCAGATGGTTTGGCGCAGCGGAGGCGATGATGGGAAACGAATACGCTACCCTGCTGCATCTCCCGGCCGTTACTTTCGAGGGCGGCGGTTTCAGAATCAGCGTCATGTACCTTATCCGCTACACCTGGGATGCCCGTGGGTTCAGAACGAGTCCGCCAGTTGTGATAAGGGATGGGGAACAGTACAAGGATTTATCTGCGAGAGGGGTATCCAACTACAACCCGAGATCCGAGTTTTTATAATTGGCCGCAGGTGCGGTTATCTCCTGAAGTACCTGACCAACTTGTCGCAAGGCATCGTGTTTATTACGTCAGCCTGTGTGAGCCAGCCTCTTCTCGCCATGCCGATCCCGTATCTCAGGAACTGGTAGTTCGTCGTCGAGTGCGAGTCTGTATCGATGGAGAACTTCAGGCCATACTGCCTCGCCTTGAAGATACCCTCGTCATTCAGGTCGAGCCTGTCAGGCAGCGAGTCAATCTCTATCGCGACATTGTTCTCCTTTGCTGACTCGAATACCTTGTCAAGGTCCACATTTATTGGACTTCTCACGCCTATCAGCCTGTCTGTCGGGTGGGCCCACACGCTCACGTACCCGGTCTCGAACGCTTTGATTATCCTCTTGGTCATCTCATCCTTGGTCATGTTGAGGTTCATGTGTATGCTGGCAAGCCCGTAGTCCATCCTGTCCATCGTCTTGTCCGAGAGGTCGAGGCTTCCGTCCTTCAGTATGTCTATCTCCGCGCTCTTCAGGACCTTTAGTCCGGAGACCTTGCCCTCGAACTTCTCTATCTCGTCGAGATGCTTTGCGAACTGCCTGTCGTCCATTCCCCGGGCTACGCGCTCGCTCTTCGAGTGGTCGCTTATCCCTATGTACTCCAGGCCTCTGGCCTTTGCGGCGTTTGCCATCTCGAGGAGAGTGTTGTTGCCGTCGCTGTGATTCGTGTGCACATGAAGGTCACCCTTTATATCGGCGATCTCGACCAGCCTTGGCAGCGCGTGCTTCACCGCAAGATCAATCTCACCGCGGTTCTCTCTCATCTCAGGGGGCATTGCATCCATCCCCAGTTTGTTGTATACCTCTTCCTCTGTCTTCCCGGCAACGCTCTTTCCCTTCTTGTCAAAGAGGCCGTACTCGTTGAGCTTGTACCCCTTCTTTATTGCAATCTCCCTGAGCCTGACGTTGTGGTCCTTGTTTCCCGTGAAGTACTGCAGTGCGGCGCCGAAACTATTGTCATCAACAACCCTGAGGTCGCAGGTAAGCCCTATCTTCAAGAGAACTGTCGTCTTTGTCGGACCTTTTACTATTGCCCTCTCTACTTCGCCGAGTCCAGTAAAGAAGCCCATGACCTTCTCGCCCTTCTTCGAAGTTACAAGGATGTCAAGGTCTCCGACCGTCTCCTTCATCCTTCTCGTGGATCCGCCTATGACGGCCCTCTCGACGAGACCCGACTCGCTTAGCTTCTTGGCTATGGCCTCGGCCTCGGGCAGTGCTGTGCCGAGCAGCATCCTTCCCTTGCTGCCCTCGAACTGCACTATACCCTTTCGTATCTCCTCCTCGCTCTTAGCTCCAAAGCCCTCTAGGCCCCTTATCTTATGCTGCTCCACTGCCCTCTTGAGATCGTCTATGTTCTTTACCTTTAGCACCTGGTAGAGCCTGAATATCCTCTTTGCTCCGACACCCTGAATCTTAGTAAGCGTGTTGAAGTCGATCGGATATTGCTTCTTGAGTTCGTCGTACTTCGGGATCTTCCCTGTCTCTATGTACTCCTTTATGTGCTCTGAGGTGCTCTTCCCTATCCCCGGAAGCTCCTGAAGCGCCTTGAGGCCTCCCCGCCTGTATATGTCCGCAACATCCTCCTGAAGGCCCTCCACGGTCTGCGCCGCCTTCCTGTACGAC
>JAJYFQ010000110.1 GCA_021785375.1 Microcaldota archaeon
GAGATAAAGCTGATAGTCGCAGAGGAGTGGAAAAGGAAGGCAAACAACCTGGTTGCTGCAGAGAAGAATGTCGGGAAGGTCATCGAGAGGATCAAGGTGGACAAGGAGAAGGAGCTCGGCGAAGAGGGAAAGAATGCAGACATTGCAGCCGTGATGGGGTACCTCTCGGGACTGGCAAAGAAGGCTGCCGTGGTGAGGCCCACCGAGATAACGCAGAGGGAGGAGATGGGGCTTCTCGAGGAGGCGAAGGAGTACATCGGAGGGCTTCTCGGGGTCAGGATAAAGGTGGAGAAGGAGTCAGAGTCGAAGTCCGATAGGGCCGGGAGATCGATGCCTGAGAAGCCCACGATAGATGCTTCATGAGCGCGGCACTATCCCGCCATGGCAATGAACAGAGTATGCGAAATGATTTATAAGAATAAAGTACGGTTTGATAATCGGTTGTACTCATGCCAATGAAAGTAAGGCAGCAATTCTCGCTTGATCAGCTCAACGCTCCTGAACGGATGAAGGAAGCGATAATGTCCTTCGTCTCAGATCTTGCAAAGATAAGGATCCTTGAGCCGGATGCGAGCCCAAGCCCCAACTGGGCAGTATTCTACGGGAAAGACTGGAAGAGCGCCATAGGCATGGCTTTTGCTGCCGCATCCGCGCTCGGCTCGGGCCACGACGTGCTCGACTGGGACAGGCATGAGGCGGAGTTGAGGTCATGGAACGGCAGGCTCTTCGTCAAGTCGGCTTCCGCCCGGATGATAATGGATGTGGTGGAAGGGAGCCTCTCCGAATCGATAGCGCGCAGGGTAGGCATGCACGAGGAGCTGCCGTTGTCAACTGTCGAGTACATAAAAGGAAGAATCATAGAAGATGCAAGGCTTAAGGCAGATCTTCTCGCCGACGACCGCAGGTACAAGCCCAGGGAAGAGGTCCTGTTCGGTGAGATGTGGGAGACGCTGCACGCCTGTGACATGCGGCTTGCCGACTCATGGATGCAGGCCTGGCAGAAGGGCTATGTGCCAGTCGGCCAGATAAGGGAGGTGCTCTATATCGCAGCCGTGCCTGCGGCGCACGCGGAGCTCTCAGAATCCCTGAGAGACTGATTCTGGCCCTATATCCCGACTCCCCTGTACAGCATCGAGAAGAAGAACGCGATCACAAGCCAGAATATCATGTTCATGATCAGCGCCTGGACCGGTATTATCGTTATGAAGAGAAGGAAGATCGCGATTATCAGCCCCGCGTAGCAGGCCTTGTTCCACCTCAGTATCTTGCTCCCGTCAAGCGGGAAGATCGGAAGCATGTTGAAGAACGCGAGCAGTATGCTGATGAATAGCGTGAAGTTGAGCGCGTTCTGGATGTAGCTGTTGTTTACGAAGCCGGAGCTGAGTGTAGAGGTCACGTTGTGGACGAATCCGGGGAAGACGGCGATGCCGATCCCAAAGCAGATGAGGAAGACGACGAAGTTGGTGAGCGGGCCGGCAAGCGAGACCAATCCCTCCTCCCTCTTGGTGAACGTGTTCGTGTATATCACCGTCGCTCCCGGTATTCCTATTAGGAAGCCGAAAAATGCAGTGATCAGCGTTATCATCGTGCCCATCTGCGAACGCATGAAAGCTGCCACAGCGCCGAACCTCTGCGCCACGAACTTGTGCATCAGCTCGTGAAGGGCGAACGAGAGCGTGACTGCAACCGCAGCGATCGGCAGGAAGTAGAGGAAGACCGGCCACAGCATCCGCAGATTGATCACTCCCCCGACTATCGTAAGGTCGAACGCGAGGATAAGTACCAGGTCCGCAATGAGTATCTCGCGGAGTTCCCTTGACAGGGTGAGGTGTTCACGTACATTGATTGGCATAAGACCAGCTGTGACAGTCAGACTGTATATATTGATAATGCGTAGAAACGTATATAAAAACGAAGAGACAGAATCTAAAACGTCAAAATTTAGTCCCATAGTCTAGTGGTCAAGGATAGCGGGCTCTGAACCCGTTGACGCCAGTTCGAATCTGGCTGGGACTATTCGTAACTAAGATATAATCCGTCAGCACATACTATTATATAACTTTCCATCCTAGTATATATTCGATGGACAGCCGCAAGAAGGCAAGATTGGATGCGGACATCAAGAGGCTTAGGGCACAGATCGCCGATTCTACGCAGATAAGCCTGCAGGACAAGAAGCTTGCCGACGATTTCTATTATTATCTCCAAGGAAAAGATATCTCGCCGAGGACGACCATACTATATCTCTACGCGCTAGTCAAGTTCCTTCCACTCATTGGAAGGAACGGCGTGCGGAAGAGCACGCGCGAGGACGTGGAAAAGGCGTACGCGAAACTTAACGCAATAGGCCTGGCCCCGCGGACGGTGAGGGACGTCAAGACGAACGTCAAGTTCTTCTACAAGCACGCGCTAGGAAATGATGAATTCTATCCGAAGCAGGTCTCGTGGTTCAGAGCAGCAAAGCCGAGGAACCCGGTGCTGCCCGAGGATCTTCTCACAGAGGACGACGTACGCAGGATGCTGGACGCGTGCAGGAACGCAAGGGACAGGGCCATAATAGCCGTTCTCTACGACAGTGGCGTGCGTGTCGGCGAGCTCGAATCGATTAGGAAGAAGGATGTCGACCTGGCCGGGAATCCGGCCCACATAACCGTGAACGGCAAGACCGGCATGCGCAGGATACCTGTCTTCTTCTCCGCAAAGTACCTCTCGCAGTACCTGGAGAGCAGGAAGGACCTCGAGGGAGATGACATAATCTGGAGGACCATGGGCACGTACGAGAACATCAACAACGACGCCAGCGACTCGGCTATACGCGTGATGCTCAAGAAGATGGCGAAGCGTGCCGGCATAAAGAAGAACGTCCACCCGCACCTCTTCAGGCACTCGCGTGCAACGAGCCTCGCGAACCTCCTAACCGAGCAGCAGCTGAAGAGCTACATGGGATGGACCAAGGACAGCGTGCAGGCGAGCACGTACGTGCATCTCTCAGGAAGGGACATAGACAACGCATTCCTCAAGGCGCACGGGCAGGCTCCGGTGGAGACCCACGCAAGCCCGAAGCTAACCACCAGGGTATGCCCCAGGTGCCAGGGAGAGAATACGGCCAATGCAAGCTACTGCACGCGCTGCGGCTCGGCGATGGACATAGCCACTGCCATGACCAATGAGAAGATGGCAGAGGAATTGGAGGAGTCTGCTGCGAAGGACATGGCTGACGAGCACGAGGGGAGCAGGGTGGCAAAGGGGTACAGGAGGAGAAGAGACGCGAAGTGAAGCCCCAGAATATTGGAGGTTATTTAAGCTTGTGATGGCTATATAAATCTGGACATGGGAGTGTATTGCGATGGGACTCAAAGAGGACTTCCTCAAGATCTATGCAAACATTCCCCTCAATGTAAGGGAGGAGATAATACTTGTCCTCGACGACAAGC
>JAJYFQ010000111.1:0-682 GCA_021785375.1 Microcaldota archaeon
GCCCCATTCCTCGAAAACCTGCTAGTTACGGCCATCAAATTCACCATAAGGGTGCGCAGCTTCCTCCCTTTAACGTTCCCGCATTCGTCGCCACGCCATCACTCCATCTGGAATTGTGGAATCCCGCCCTGATTCGAACCTCTTCACTCTCACAGGCAGATCTACAACTCCTGATACTATCTGTTGGATGGTTCTTTATAAAGCTTCTCTAGCGATCTTTGCGTAAAAGCAGTATCCGGTGGATTTATTATCTTTCGCATCTCTATTATAGTTCACGGCAAAATTTTTCTGCTCCTCACTCCCATTCTATAGTCGATGGTGGCTTGTTGGTAACGTCGTAGACTACCCTGACAACATCGCTGATCTCGTTCGTTATCCTTGTTGAGATCTTTTCCAACAGTTCGTAAGGCAACCTCGAGAACGTTGCCGTCATAGCATCCCTGCTCTGTATGGCGCGTATGGCTATAACGTATCCGTAAGACCGCGAATCACCCTTTACTCCTGTGCTCTTTGTGTCTGTCAGAACTGCAAAGTACTGCCATGGCTTTTCGTCAAGGCCATCTCCTGCAATCTCCTCTGTTACTATTGCGTCGGCCCTTCTGGTCACCTCGAGCTTCTCCGCGGTTACCTCGCCAACAATCCTTACCGCAAGGCCCGGCCCCGGGAACGGCTGCCTGTGTAC
>JAJYFQ010000111.1:692-3407 GCA_021785375.1 Microcaldota archaeon
GTACCATGGCCTTTGGCAGACCCATCCTCGCCGCAACCTTGCGCACCTCGTCCTTGTAAAGCTCGCGCAACGGCTCGACAAGGCCCTTGAACTCCATTGTCTCTGGCAGACCTCCAACATTGTGGTGCGTCTTGATGACCTTGGACTTCTTCGAGTAGCCCGACTCTATCCTGTCCGGGTAGATGGTTCCCTGCACGAGATAATCCGCACCTACCCTCCTCGCCTCTTCCTCAAAGACCCTGATAAACTCTCTCCCTATTATCTTTCTCTTTTGCTCTGGGTCAGCCACTCCCCGTATGGCAGCAAGGAACCTTCTCTTTGCGTCTATGTGCGCATAATTTATTCCGAGTGACTTGGCCATCCCTGCTATCTGCTCCGGCTCGTTCTCGCGCATAAACCCATGGTCAACGAACACTGCGGTGAGCCTCTTTCCCAGCGCCTTAGATGCGATAGCACCTGCGGTAGAAGAGTCGATCCCTCCGCTGAGCGCTATTATCGCCTTGCTCTTGCCAACCTCGTCCCTTATTTCCTTGACGTATCTCTCGACAAGGTCTCCGACCTGCCAGTTGGGGGTGCATTTGCAGATTCCGAAGACGAAGTTCTTCAGCAGCCTGTCGCCATTCTTCGTGTGCACAACCTCTGGGTGCCACTGTATCCCGTAGATCTGCCTCTCTGAATCGCCAAATGCGGCTATTGGGCAGTTCTTGGTTCTTGCAAGTATCTCAAAATTGTCCGGGAGCCTGAGCACAGTATCGCCATGGCTCATCCAGATGTCCTCTCTTGTCGAGAGGCCCCTGAACAGGGCAGAGTTCCTAAGTATGGATGCGGACGCAGATCCGTACTCCTTCTTCTTGGCCTCTACGACCCTGCCCCTGAGATAATTGGCGAGAAGCTGGTGGCCGTAGCAGATTCCGAGGACCGGAATGCCCCTCTTGATGATGCTCCGGTCCATCTGCGGTGCTCCCTTCTCATATATGCTCGACGGCCCTCCAGACAGTATGATGCCCTTTACATTGAACTTTTCAAGCATCTCCTCAAAACGCTTTCCCGGTATGTCGCATGGAACTATCTCGGAATAGACACTGTTCTCCCTGACCCTCCGCGCAATCAAATGACAGTACTGGCCGCCGAAATCGAGGATTAAGATCGTATCCTGAACCATGTACCTCTTCTGTCATGATATCTATTTAACGGTTCTGGATCGCAATGATAATGTTAAAAAGCAGGGAAGAGCATTGATCACTGATTGGATGGAACTCGGAGTTGCCGACGGAATCAAATCCGCGATACATGAGATAAGATCGAAGTTAGACTCGGGAAAGGCGCCCGTTCTTGTCTGCATCGGCGGCGGCTCTGGCTCTGGAAAGACAAGCATCGTTGCAAAGCGCATAAGTGAGGCGCTAGGAAAGAGCGCGATGATAATCCCTATGGACGACTACTTCAAGGGAAAGAAATTTGTCGAGGACGAGGTCGCGAAGGGAAGGGAGATGAACAGGGACCATCCGGAATACGTGGACATGGAAAAACTGTCTGAAGACCTGGACCTGCTGAAGCAGAATGTCGGGATACAGAAGCCTGTATTCGACTACAGGGAGAGCAGGAGGTCGGGTTATGTCACGGTCTCTCCGTCAAGGGTCATAATAATTGAGGGCCTCTTCGCACTGCACGACAGTATAGGGGGCATGGGGGACCTGAGGATCTTTGTAGCCGCAGGAAAGGAGGAGAGGCTGAGAAGGATACTTAAGAGAAAGAGGCACATACGAGGCACCACGAGCGCCGAGATGCTCGATTACTTTCACAGGGTGATCGATCCGATGCACGTTAGGTATGTTGAGCCTACAAGGAAGTCTGCCGATATAGTCATAAGGAACTAGCTCCGCCGAATCAGGTGCACGTTTTCCTCCAGTATGCCCTCGACCTCGCCGAGATGGTCTATCGGGAAGATCAGGCTGCCATTTGTGCCTTCTCTCCTTTCCTCATCCGCTCTCCTCTGGGCATCCTCGTTCCATGGCTTCTTCAGCAGTATTGCGAGCTTTCCGGCATCCGCGAAGCTCTCCGCAGTGCGACCATCGTCCTCTACGCACGCATGCAGGCCGCCGATCTTCACCTTGGTGCTCGGCTTCTCAACAAAGATCCTGCTGATGAAGTGTGGCGCAATCCCGTTTATCCGTAGCCAGTAACTGACAGCCGACTGTGGTGCCGTTGTGGATGTGACCAGATGGTTGTAAGCCCTGCCCGAGATGCCCCTGAGTATCCTTTTGAGCTCCGGATGCGCCGGTTGTATCCTCTCCGGATTCCGGTAGACCTCATCGAAGACCGACTTGACCTGTGGTGTCTCGAGCGACGTGAATATGTCCTGTATGCGGTACTCTCGCACGCTGTCTATTGTGGCAGGTATCCCATGCCTCTCGGCAATACCGTAGCGTTCGTCGAGTATGGCAAGAACCATGGCCTTCATGTCCTTTGTGATCGTGTCGTCCCAGTCCCATGCGATGCGCAGCCTCTCCTGTCCGACAAAGAGACCCTGCTTCCCGTTTACATGCGCGATAGTCATGACAAGACCTGGGCGTAGACCCCCGGAACTGCCGGAGCGTCGACAGTCTGGCAGGCATCCTGCCAGGGATGCCTTCCGATAACTCGATCGGTCTCCTGGCTTATAAACCTTTCACCGTAAAATGCAATTTCATCCAATGCTGCGGCAGTACCGCAACCAAC
>JAJYFQ010000112.1 GCA_021785375.1 Microcaldota archaeon
TTTTCTTTGCCGTCTGATCGCCGAAGTTCTAATGAACTACAGGTATTGAATAACTTCCTGAAAAATTCGGATAGTGGACGTTTACCTAGGTGGGGGGGGGTCGTCGTAACATTATTAAACTCTTACTTTTTTCTTCGGTTTCGCCAGCGGAAGGTATTTATATATCGTTCCGCCATTAATATCGTCAAAGTTTAACGGTTATTGCATGGCAAATGGGATAGAGCTCACTGTCGCTGACGCATTGGTCACTGACTCTGGAAGGAGCATTGCCAGGATAGACGCAAGGTCGAGGAAGCTCCTCGATGTTGTCTCTGGAGATGTGATAGAGATAAAGGGCAAACTGAAGAGCACCGCCGCGACGGTCTGGCAGGCCCATCCGAGCGATGAGGGCCTGGGATTCATAAGGATCGACGGTTACCTAAGGCAGAACGTAGGAGGCGGAATAGGCGACAAGGTCTTCGTCTCAAAGGTCGTCGTGAAGGACGCAGAGCGCGTGGTCCTCGCTCCTCCGCCAAGCCAGAAGCCGCCGCTCTCTCCGGACTTCTCCGAGTACGCGAAGCGTAGGCTTGAGAACAGGCCGTTGGTGAAGGGTGACTCGGTCCCTATCCCGATGTTCGGTCTCGTATTCAACTTCCTTGTAGTCCAGGTCGTGCCTCACGGCGTGGTAAAGGTAAGCAAGGATACGCACTTCATAGTCAAGGAGGAGCCGGTCTCCGAGTCGCTCGTCAAGATCGCGGACGTACATTACGAGGATATCGGCGGACTTGATGACGTCAAACAGAAGATCAGGGAGATGGTAGAGCTGCCCATAAGGTATCCGGAGCTGTTCGAGAGGCTGGGCATAGAGCCCCCGAAGGGTGTGCTGCTCTACGGACCTCCGGGAACCGGAAAGACCCTGCTCGCAAAGGCTGTTGCAAACGAGAGCGATGCGAACTTCATATCGGTATCCGGACCGGAGCTTGTCTCGAAGTTCGTCGGAGAGTCGGAGGAGAAGCTAAGGGAGATATTCAAGGAGGCGAACGAGAAGGCCCCAAGCATAATATTCATGGACGAGATCGACGCGATCGCACCTAAGAGGGAGGAGGCTACGAACGAGGTGGAGCGGAGAATGGTCTCGCAGCTGCTCACGCTCATGGACGGCATGCCGCATCGCGGGCAGGTCATAGTGCTCGCCGCGACGAACAGACCTGATGCGATCGAGGCCGCACTGAGAAGGCCCGGAAGGTTTGACAGGGAGATAGAGATAGGGGTGCCGAACAGGGACGCGAGGAAGCAGATACTTCAGATCCACACCAGAAACATGCCGATAGCTAAGGATGTCAATGTGGACGAGCTGGCGAACCTGACCCACGGGTACACGGGCGCAGACCTAAGCGCACTGGTGAGAGAAGCGGCAATGTCGACGCTTAGGACGATACTTCCAAAGATAATAGACAAGCAGCAGATACCCGCCGAGGTCCTTCTCAACCTTCATGTTACAAGGGATGACTTCCTCGCCGCGATGAGGAGCATACAGCCCAGCGCTCTCAGGGAGGTCTTCGTTGAGAGGCCTAATGTGCACTGGTCCGACATCGGAGGACTGGACCACATACGCGACGAGATAAAGGAGGCCGTAGAGCTTCCGATCACGCATCCGGAGCAGTTTAGGAAGATGGGCATCAGGCCAATAAAGGGGGTTCTCCTGATAGGAGCCACGGGAACCGGAAAGACGCTGCTGGCAAAGGCGGTTGCCACAGAGCGCGAGGCTAACTTCATCTCGATAAAAGGGCCTGAGGTCCTTAGCAAGTATGTCGGCGAGAGCGAGAAGACCGTCAGGGAGATCTTCAGGAAGGCAAGGCTCGCCGCGCCGTGCATAATATTCATAGACGAGATAGACTCGATAGCAATACCCAGGAATGAGGGCTCGACAGACTCCCACGTAAGTGAGAGGGTCGTTGACACGCTACTCACCGAGATGGACGGCCTTCAGGAGACGAAGGATGTGATAGTGCTCGCGGCCACGAACAATCCGGACAGGATAGACCACGCACTGCTCAGGCCGGGGAGGTTCGACAAGATAATAGAGATACCGATGCCGGACGCTGTCGCAAGGCTCAGGATCTTCGAGATACACACAAGGAAGATGCCGCTGGACAAGAGCGTGGTTCTCGCAGAGCTGGCAAATATGACGGAGAACTACACCAGCGCGGAGATAGAGAACCTCTGCCGCGAGGCTGGAATGAACGCGATAAGGAACAAGAGGGAGGTGGTCACGAAGGAGGACTTCCTCAAGGCAATGCAGGACGTGCGGCCAACGGTCCCTAAGGAGCTCGCGGAGAGGATCAAGAGGTTCAAGGAAGAGCCGGAGAGCATGTACAGATAGCCCCGGCAGTTATGCTCAGTGATTTTATGAAAGTAGTGTATTCTGACAAGAAGAGCGGAAAGACGGCACAGGCGGAGGTTGCGAAGGAGTCTGAATCGATGCTCATCGGCAGGAAGATCGGGGAGCAGATAGACGGATCGGTGGTGAAGCTTGACGGCTTCAAGCTGCAGATAACCGGATTGAGCGACAACACCGGTGCACCGTCGCGAAGGGAGGTCGAGGGCACGAGAAAGGCATGGCCCCTACTGAGCGGAGGTCCAGGAGTGAGAAAGGCCAAGGCCGGATACAGGGCCAGGCGTCTCATACGAGGGAATACGGTGAGCACGGACACGGCGCAGATAAACACCTTCATCGCAGAGTACGGAGCTGTACCCGTCGACCAGATCTTCAAGCCAAAGGAGAAGAAGGAGGAGTGACCCTAGGGTCTGGATTGGTTTCATGTTGAAGCAGAGTGAACTAAACATAGGGACGCTGGGCCACGTTGACCACGGCAAGACCACGCTTACCGCGGCTCTGACGCACCAGTGGACGGACAAGCACAGCGAGAGCGTCAAGAGGAGCATGACGATAAAGCTCGGATACGCCGACGCGGTGATACGGAAGTGCGGCTCCGGAATCTATCCTTTCACTACCGACGCGAAATGCGAGGATGGATCGGCAGGCGACATTGCAAGGAGAATCTCCCTTCTCGACGCACCGGGCCACGAGACTCTCATGGCAACGGCGATAGCCGGATCAAACATAATCGATGCCGCTCTCTTCGTCATCTCCGCCGTTGAGCCGTGCCCTATGCCCCAGACCAAGGAGCACCTGATGATCATAAACGCGCTCGGCATATCCAACGTCATAATAGTCCAGACGAAGATAGACGTAGTGGGAAGGGATAAGGCAAGGAAGCACTATGAGCAGATAAGGCAGTTTGTGAAAGGGAGCAAGATCGCAGAGGCGCCGATCGTGCCGGTGATGGCGAACAAGAACATAAACATCGACGCGCTGCTCGATGAGATAATGAGGATCAAGGTTCCTGTGAGAGACCTTGCCG
>JAJYFQ010000113.1:0-797 GCA_021785375.1 Microcaldota archaeon
CTGCGGTGACAAGCTCCCCCTCCTTATGCACTCCCCGAAGGCCAGCCTTCCAATAGTCATCGTGCCGCTTGCATTTGACATCCACACGTCAAAATCAGATCCTGCCGTGAATGGGTTGTCGACCCTGTAGGTCAGACTCCTGATGCGCCTTGTGCTGCTTTCCGTTCCGTTTCCGTTGACCACGCCTGCCATATCCTCCACGGAACTCCGTACGAGCAGCTTCTGGAAGTTCACCGATCCGTCGAGGCAGACGCTGTTGTAGAAAGTGCCCATGTACGGCACTATTCCCTCGCCCCTCGTCTCCAGCGCGAGCACCTTGCATATCTCCTCGGTGCTGCCAGCAGCGGCCCCTCTTCTTCCACCCGTCTGCCTTAATCTCATCCAATCCCCATATAAGTTTATAGACGCAGTGCTCCTCTCTCATGCCTCTCCACCGCTTCCTTCAAGCGGCTGTCGAAGCGGTCGATTATGTCGGTGATCATGCCCATATTGCCCCCGGTAAGCCTGTGCAGTTCGCCCATGTCCATGAACGGCTCCTCCGGGTCCTTTACCACGATCATCTCTCTTATGGGACCAAACCTCTCCTGCTTCTCCGCGCTCTCTTCTGGCACGGCCCCCTTCCTGAAGTCGTACATTGTTACGGTAAGATGGCCATTTGCCGAAAGCCGCGCACCTCTTGAGAAGCCGATCGGGAAGCTGGGATAGACGTCTGAGCTGTAGACGGAACTCACCAACTGGCTGTCCTCCACTCTCCTCCCCTCGGATAGGCGTATCCGCGGCACCCTCTCCCACTCTGT
>JAJYFQ010000113.1:807-2382 GCA_021785375.1 Microcaldota archaeon
GCCGTTCCCCGCGTCTATGTACAGCCTTTTTGAGCAGATAGACGAATCGGGATCTGCCCTCCTCAGACTATTAAGGTCGATGGCAGAATGTCTGGTAGCATGAAATAGCGCTCCGTTGGCGGTATCCGTGGCTATCACGGGTACCTCTCGTAACCCCCTTCGCATATCATCTCCAGAAAGAGGTAGGAAATCCCTACTATTTAAATATGCGCACAGTTTCGGTCATCAGCTTCTTGCGAGTGAGACGAGGCCGTAGCGCACCGCCATGCCGCGTCTCCTCCCCTGCCTCCAGACCTCATCAGCGTCAGACACGGTGAAGATGTTTTCTCCCCTGAACTCATAAATGCCATTTATCTTCCCCGCAATCACGGCGGGCTTTTTTTGCCTTCTGGTCTGCCCCGGAGTTATGACGAACGCCTCTAACTTTCCGCCCTCCTTGAATCTCTGTTCACCGGAAAACAGTCCCCGCTTATTTGGCAGCACCCCAATGACGCTATCATCCCTGAAGATCCCGTACATCTCCTTTCCATCCCGTGTCTTCACGCCCTTCACGGTGAATACGCCATTGTTGGTGTCGACAATGTAAGAACTCCTGTTCTGCCTGCCTCTCCTGAGCTCCTTAATGCCCACGATGTGCATCTCGCGCCCGTAGGCAGCCTTCATGGTCCTGTCGTCTACCCTGTCCACTAGTATTACTCCCCTGCGCTGCTGTCTTACTCTGTCTCTTCCTGTCATGTTGGTCGCCTTGCCTGCAGTAGTAATTGTACATTTTCTCATATTTAAATCTAACAGGATTTTACAATTCTATTAACCTATGTTGTTATTTTGTAATGGAGGTCCAGGCCGCCTTTCCGGAGCGTAAAGCATAACAGTATCTTTATAAGGCTTGATTGGGAATGGTATTCATCGGGTTTTTCGAATGAGAATCCTCCAGTTGGACGTCAATTCCGTAGAGTACGAGCTGATAAAGCCGGAAGCGAAGGTCTACGAGCAATCGGAGGAGAAGCAGGTCAGCGTGAAGAACGCGCTTCTCCTTCTCACATCGATAGAGAAGGGCGATGACAGCACCATCGTGGAGCAGGCGGTTAAGGCCGCAACTGAGTTTGCAAAGAAGCAGAAGATCGATACGGTCGTGATATACCCTTTTGCACACCTCAGCGGCAACCTCGAGGCGCCGTCGAAGGCCCTCGATGTGCTTAACGAGATGCGTTCACTTGCGGAGAAGCAGGGCGTAAAGGTCGTCTCATCGCCGTTCGGGTGGAACAAGAAGCTAAGGATCGACATAAAGGGGCATCCGCTTGCCGAGATGTCGAGATCATACGGGGCAGGTGTTCAGGCAAAGCCGGCACCATCTCAGGAGGCAAGGCCGAGGCAGGTGAAGGTCGATACATCGATAGTCAGGAAGAGCAACTGGTCCGGACTTCCGGCAAACGACCACAGGACAATAGGCGAGCAGCTCGACCTCTACAGCTTCCAGGAGGTCTCTCCATCGATGGTCTACTGGCACCCGAACGGGTATACGATCTATAAGGAGCTCATGGCGTTCATCAGGCAGAAGGAGAGGGAGTACGGGTA
>JAJYFQ010000113.1:2392-3388 GCA_021785375.1 Microcaldota archaeon
CAAGGAGGTCAGCACGCCGGTAATAGCAAACACCGCGCTCTGGCATGTCAGCGGACACATAGAGCACTACCGTGATAACATGTTCACGTTCGGATACAACTCTGAGGAGCTGGGCCTCAAGCCCATGAGCTGCCCTTCGACGATACTCATCTACAAGTCCAGGAGCTGGAGCTACAAGGAGCTGCCGTTCAGGACCGCTATCTTCGACAAGCTATACAGGAAGGAGAATACGGGATCGCTCACCGGACTCTTCAGGGTTCAGGAGCTGACGCAGGACGACGGGCACATATTTCTGAGAGAGGACCAGCTTGAGGGCGAGATAAGCAGGCTCCTGAAGATGGTGAAGGAGGTCTACGATACGTTCGAGATGAAGTTCGTGGCCAACCTCTCGACGATGCCGGACAGCCACATGGGCGACGAAAAGCTCTGGGAGAGGGCCACAAATGCACTCAAGGCCGCACTGGAGAAGAACAATATAAACCACAAGATAAAGGAGAAGGAGGGTGCGTTCTATGGTCCGAAGATCGACTTCGACGTACTCGATGCGCACGGAAGGTCATGGCAGTGCGCCACGATCCAGGTTGATTATCAGCAGCCGCTGAGGTTTGGCGCGGAGTACACCGGTGAGGATGGAAAGCAGCAGACCCCCGTGCTCGTGCACAGGGCCATTCTCGGAAGCCTCGAGAGATTCATTGCGATACTCGTCGAACATTATCAGGGCAAGTTCCCAGCGTGGCTTGCTCCCGTACAGGCAAGGGTCATCTCAATATCGGATCAAGCCAGCGATTATGCAAACAAGGTCTACGAAAGTCTGTCCATTTCAGGGATAAGGGCAGAGGTCGACAACGGCAACAAGACCATAGAGTACAAGATCCGCGATGCGCAGCTGATGAAGATACCGTACATGATAGTTGTCGGGCAGAAGGAAATAGACGCTGGAACTATTGCGGTGAGGAACAGGGCCGGCAAGCAGAAATTCGGGGTCACGCTTGATGA
>JAJYFQ010000114.1 GCA_021785375.1 Microcaldota archaeon
CAGGAATGCGTATCCAATTGTCATGTAGGCGAGCTTCGCTGCAAGGAAGTCAGGCGCAACCACTCCAGGGATCGGGTTCAGTTCGTTGAAGTCGATTCCGATGAGGTTCCTCTTTGCGAGCACCCCTTTCAGTATCTCCCTCAACTGGTCGTACCTAATCCCGCCAGGCTCTGGAGTTCCTGTCGCCGGCATCTCAGATGAATCGAGCACGTCCAGATCGACTGTTATGTAGAGATTGTCCTTCGTGTTCTTGAGGATCAGGTCTACTATTGCCTTTGTCTGCATCTTTTGCATGTCCTTCATGTAGAGTATGCTCTTCTCGTACCTGTGCGCGCTCTCCTTGTCTATGCTCCTCACTCCAACGCTGAAGCAGCTCTTGCACATCTCCCTTATCCTCGCCATGACACAGGCATGAGAATACTTGGTGCTGTTGAATTCATCCCTGGAATCCGCGTGCGCATCGAAATGCAGCACGCTGAAGTCCTTGTACCTCTTGGCGATCGCCTTTACCGCTCCAACTGCTATCGTGTGCTCTCCTCCAAGCAGCAGCGGCACCTTCTTGTCCTCCAGAAGCAGGCCCACCTCCTTCGCTATCCTGTTTATCATTCCCTCCGGGCTGTTGAAGTCCGGTGCTAGTTCCTCTAGCGTGAAAATCCCCACCTTGTCGCTGATTGTCTCGTCAAATTCCTCGCTGTAGAGCTCCATTGTCCTGCTCGCAGCTATGATCGCATGCGGGCCCTCTCTGCTTCCTACCCTGTAAGACGATGTGGAATCGTAAGGGACAGGCAGCACAGCTACCTTCGCTGTCTTGTAGTCCTGATCCTCAAGGCCGAACAGGTTGTACGGCAGGGTCGCATTTAGAATCCTCATGATAAGCAATACACATTTCCTGAAACGCTATTTATTTCTTTCCCTGCCCCTCGCTGTAATATTTCTATGTTCCGTTTGACCCCCGCCGCAGTTTCTGCATATGAATTTAAGTTTTAGTAATTTGCAAAGCTCACGCAAGACGCAGAAAACAAAAAGAAAAAGGAAAAATCAAAACAACGGGTCCCTTACATTCCTGCCCACATAGCTCCCAGATACGATAGTATGAATCCTACTAACGCATATGTGAACCATGCCGTACCTCCAGTCAAGATCAGAAGGGCTATTCCGCCCAGCATGATGAAACGCCACCATATGTTCATCATGCTCTTATCGGACATCCTTCCCATCATCGCTCCCAGACTCATGAAGAATAGGGAGATCGAGCCTATGACTGCCAACGCTAGCACCAACGGGCCGAAGAACTGCGCCGTAGACACCCACGGTGTCAATGCGCCTCCTGCAGCTCCGTAGTACCACGTGAAGACTACGTAGAGGTAGACTAGAGATCCTAGGAACGCTAGGATTCCTCCTGCCATTGCCGCTGACGATTTCTTGGTCGCCATTTTTATCACTGATAGAAACAGGTATGGGAAGCTTTTTAAATCTATCCTTAAAGTTCGTAGCTTTAGGGCATCAAGTTTGACAATCAACGAAGTTATTGCTTTTCAGTGGCTTCAGGCACCCTTCCGCTCTTGAACAGGTTCGCGAAAAGTCCGTCGTAGAATGGGATTACGTTGGAAGATGAGAAGGTCTTGAGCCCATCACTGTTCCTTATATACCGCTCAGGCTTCCCGCTCTTTATTATCTCGATGATCTTCTGGGCAAGCCTTGATTCCATTTCAACCACGCACATGTTCTTTACCTCCTTCGGGATAGGGGAATCCTCCGGCAGAACTGCAGGCACGCCAAGCGCCAGAGCCTTGAGAGTTATCGCGCTCAGGCCCTCCCTCTCAGACACCATGAGCAGCACCGACGAGCTTGCCAGCTGTTTCCACATCTCCTTCTCCTCAGGATAGAACTGCCTCATGGTGACCACGTTCTCAAGGTGCAGTTCCTTTATCTGCCTCCTCAAAGAGTCAGCCTCGGGGCCGTCCCCTATAAGCATCGCCTCTGTCTTTGGGAGCTTCGCATGCACGTCCTTCACGACCTTCAGCCAGAGGTCAAGCCTCTTCTCCTTGACAAATCTTCCCGAGAAAAATATCCTCGGCCTCCTCTTCGCGGATTTCCTTGCCTTCTTGAGCTCCCCCATCTCAAGGTTCGGGTTGAAGAAATATATCCTCTCGTCGTTTATCCCCTCTGCGCTTAGCCTCCCTGCCGTAACCGAGGAGTTCGCTATGTAGGCCTGCGCGCTGCCGAGGAAGTATGCCGCATACTTGTAGGCCAGCTCTCCCAGGAACTTGTTCTTGAGGTACTCGCTCCAGTATTTCCTCTCCCAGATCTCAGCGACGTCGAGTATCAGCTTGCAGCGCCGCAACTTGCAGTAAATCTTCAGGACTGGGATGTGAAGGACGGGGAACATGTTCGCCTCTATTACGTCGAACTTGTGGGGAAAGATCCTTATCATGCTGAGCGTGAACATTATCGATGTCCTTATCGACCTCCTCCCATGCCTGTAGAACGTGCTCAAATCTGTTTTTGTAAGCGTGTGGTAGTGGATGTTGTCCTTTACGAAGTCCTTCCCCATTCCCGGCCAGCGCATGGAGAAGAAGTGCACCTCGTTCCTCCTGTCCTTCGCGAGCTCTACAGCCTCGACCATTTCTGTGTATTCGATGCCTCCCTTGTTGCCGATATAAGCAGCATCGGAAATAAAAGCAATCTTCATTGGATCAACAGGGCATGAGAATTAGTTTTAAATAGGCGCACTGGGAATTTAAAGATATTGTATTGGTGTGCTGTTGAACATAAACCTTGGAGAGGGAGTAGACGTTAACGCGCAGACCCTGATGACGGGAAGGGGATGCGTGATAGGGCAGAGCGGGTCAGGGAAGTCCTATCTGGTGGGGGTGATAGTCGAGGAACTTAGCAGGGCAAGGCTCCCATTCATGATAGTCGACACAGAGGGAGAGTACAGGTCTCTCAAGAGCGCGTTCAACATCCTGTGGGTGGGCAACGAGAAGGATGCAGATGTAAGGATGGACGTAGACCTGAAGAAGCTGTTCGCGGAGAGCATAGAGAACAACCTTCCGATAATATTCGACGTTTCAGAGGTCATGGACAAGCAGGCGAGCGTATACTCTGCGCTCTCAGCTCTTTATGAAGTAGAAGAGGAAAAGAAGAGGCCATTCCTCGTGGTAATCGAGGAAGCCGACAAATTCGCGCCGCAGATAGTGCACCCGAGGGCGAACCCGGTCGAGGAGATAAGCGTGCGCGGCAGGAAAAGGGGCATAGGCCTCCTCGTCGCAACGCAGAGGCCGGCCAACGTAAGCAAGAATGTGCTGGCTCAGTGCGGATACGGATTCATAGGGAAGCTAAGCATAGAGAACGACCTGCAGGCTGTGAGCGTTTTG
>JAJYFQ010000009.1 GCA_021785375.1 Microcaldota archaeon
ACAAGTACCAGAAAAGAATAAAGATAGTGATATCCGGATCCGAATCGCTGTTTATAAGAAAGAGGTCTAAGGAGTCACTCGCAGGCAGGATATTCGAATTCAAGGTCACGCAACTGTCTCTGGCCGAATTCTTGAGGATCGTTGGTGCGAAGACCGAACCTATTGGGATTTACGAGAATGACCTCCTTAGGCAATTTGATGAGTACACCCTGACGCAGGGATTTCCTGAACTTATAGGGGTAAAGGATGGCGCAATCATAAAGAAATACGTGAAGGAGAACATTGTCGAGAAGATACTATACAATGATATACCGAAGATGTTCGAAGTGGATGATCCATCGATCCTGGAATCGATGCTTAACGTGTTGCTGGACAATCCAGGCCAGCTGCTTAACGTATCGGAATTTGCAAAAGAGCTGGGCATAGAGAGGCACACATGCTCGAAGTATCTGTCTATTCTGGAGGCGGCCTTCCTGGTGAAGAAGCTGTACAACTTTTCAAGGAGTGCAAGGAAGACGGAGCGCAAACTGAAGAAGTATTATCCTACAGTCATCTCTACGGAGCTGCTCTTCCAGGAAGATCAGTTCTCGAGATCCAAGGTGTTCGAATGGAACCTGGTCAGGCAGATAAATCCAGACTTTTTCTGGAGGGATGTGTATAAGAACGAGGTTGATATGGTCATCAAGGACAATGTGATCAGACCTATCGAGATCAAGTATGGAAAGATAGAGACGGCCGGGGTCGTGGCGTTTCTTAAGGAGTTTGGCCTGAAGAAGGGCTACATCCTCTCGCACAAGATAGAGGATCTGAGGAGGATTGATAGTATGGAAGTGGAGATAATTCCGGCATTCAGGTTTCTCCTGAAGCAGGGATCGCAGCAATCGTGACCGGGCATGGTCGATGCCGCGATAGAGAAGTCGAAGATGCCGAGCTGGCAGGTCATATCTTCCTCGAGGAGATAGCTGCACTGCCCTGCAACGGTAAGTAATATATGCTTGCGCTGAGGAAGAGGTGCATGGAGAAGGCGAGGACTGTCGCAATAAAGGTGCCGAAGGGCACAGACCCAAGGAGGCTGCAGCACGAGCTTGAGCTGTTTGTCGAAGAGCACTACGGTCGGATAAGCATAAGCTCGCTGCGCAGGAAGCTGGGCATAAAGAGGCTGAAGAGCAGGATAAGGATAACGCCGGCAGAAGAGAAGGCGGTCAGGAGCCTCAGGAAGGTTGAGCAGGCCAGAGTGTGTCCATTGGCGAGGAGACCCCAGAAGTTATATACGTCTGACCAGCGTATATAGATCAACGGTGACGCCATGAAGTCAGATCATGCCATATACCTCCAGATTGCCAGGCTGAGCAAAGAAGTGAACGCACTAAAGAACATGGTTATGAAGAAGCATCAGGCCCTGGTGAAGAAAGGTGCATCTCTAGAGGGCACGCTTAAAGGAGCGACCATCACCGAAGAGGACATAAGGAATGCAAGGCACCCACTCTTCGGAACCCGCTGATTGCGTCACCCTTTGGGCATCTCCAAATGGTCGCGGCGTCGCCTCCTAGTCCTATCGATTATTCCGAGCATTCCTAGATTGAGCGCCCGCAGTTCAGGGGGCATCTGCTTTATCAGTGAGATGCTGCAGAACCTGTACACGTCTCCCCACTTGTATATCCTTGCTGTCACTATCGTCCCGCGTTCGTAGTTCTCATTCCCTCCACCTAGTCGTGCATTGTACCTGTTGCCTTCCATGTCCCTAAGGAGCAGCATCTTTCCCCTCCTTGAAAGCACGGTGAAATCTGATTTTATGACGTGCCTCACGCCCCTCGCCATGGCAAGCGCATCTGGATCTGACGTCTTGCTCTCGGCGAACTCCTCGAGCAGGGTCTTGCCCGTCTCCGGCCTTACGCGCTCTGCAGTGAACCAGAAGAGGAGATCCCTTCCAAGAAGCACAGGTTCATTACTGAGTTCCTTCTTCCACTCCGGATAGGGATATTCAGCGTAGGCAGACTCGGGAGGCTGACTGTATCTCTCGAGCGTGCGGTCAATCGCACCAGACACCAGCTCAAGCCATAAGGCTTCAGCATTTTTGCCCATGTTATGCCCTGTAATTAATTCAGACATAACTTAAAATCCTTTTGCCGAGCTCATAGTACCATGAGACTTACCAGAAAGGAGGAGTTTATACTTAGAAAACTTGTAGGCAGGGAGCTCATGGAGGCAAGGCTTGAGTTCTTCGGCTCCAGGTACCCGGACTTCGGCTCGGAGCGCATTGCAGAAAAGGAGATGAAGAGATTTGATTCGTGGTATAGGACGAAACGCAGGCATATAGACGGTGTCCTTGACAAAGTGGAGGCGTTTGAAGACGGCGAAGGCATTGCCATGGCCTATCCGGATGGCTTTAGATTCTCCACTTCCAGCAAGATCGCAGAAGCCTATGGCCTTGTCTTCGAGGCGACAAAAAACGCAGATTATGAGCACAGTAATGCAGATTCGATCAACATATGCCTTCTCCAAGAAGCGCTTGGAATGGATCCTGATAATGAGGATGCGTTATTCAGGGCCTCGGATTACTTCATGGTAAAAGACCCGCCAGCGGCAGCCAGATTGGTTGATAGGCTAATCGAAATCGACCCCAAAGAGCCACTGGCATATGCGTTCAAGGCGGCCATAATGATAAACGCAAGCGGAGCAAGCAAGACCGAGATCGAGAAGGCACGTGATTACATAACGAAGGCGTATGAGATGGAACCGAACAACTTTGAGATAGCATCCACATACGCACACATAAGCTATCTGCTTCGGGATGCAAAGGGATACAAGCGGCTTCTGGGGAGGCTGTATAAGCTTGATAGGGAACGTGCCGAGAGATTTGCAGCACACCACGCCACCTGATGCCACGGCGCCCGGAAAGGTAGGTTTAAGTATTTTGTACACGTTATACAATCATGAAAAAGAACATAAAGGAAGTCAAGAAGATAATAGCCGCCAACAAGGAGGAGCTCAAGGAGAAGTTCGGGGTGAAGCGGATCGGCATCTTCGGATCCTATGCAAGGGGGGAGCAGACCAAAAAGAGCGACCTCGATGTGCTGGTTGAGTTGAGCAGACCAATAGGACTGTTTGGACTGATGGACCTGCAGGATTATATAAGAAGACGGGTCGGCATGAAGGTAGACCTAGTTCCAAGAGAGGGGCTTAAACCGATCATTAAAAAAGAGATCCTACGTGAGGTTGTGTTTGTTTGAGCGACCATGATCTGCTCTACATCAGCGACATATCGAAGTCCTTGCAGAAGATAGAGAAGTGCGTCTCTGGACTGTCTGATGATGAGTTCCTGAAGAATGAAGAGAAACAGGAGGTTGTACTCTTTAACCTTCAGATAATAGGAGAGGCGGCGGGTAAGTTGTCGAAAGAACTTAGGGAGAGGCACCCGGAGGTAGACTGGAAGAAGCTCAAGGCCCTGAGGAACATGATAGTCCACGAATACTTCAACATCACGCCAAAGTTCGTCCTCTATACCGTGAGAAATAGCATGCCGGTAACCCATAAACAGATGGCGGCCATAGAGAAAGAACTGAAGTGACATAATTTACTGGCATTCGGCATCAAACACCAGCATTCAATATCAAAAAAGAGAGCCGATTTAACTGCGGAGACCCCTCCGCCAAGAATCCAACTACCTCCCTCTTGACCCTACCAGTCTCTGTATCGCATTGAATGCCACTGCCGTATCCTTCTCGTTTATTATGAATATCTCCTCTGTGAGGGTAGATACCATCTCCACTATCGAGACGTTGTTCCAGCTCAGCGCCTTGACCAGTTGGTAGAGCACGCCTACGGACTCTACTGACTCGACCGGAATCTTGACCATCAGGGACGAGAGACCGTCTATGACGCGGACCACCTGGTCCTTGTTGAAGACCTTGCTTACCTGCTCCTTGAACTTGCTGTTGGAGAGTATCGTTATCTCGTAGAGTCCCTGCGTCACAGTAAGAAGGTCTCCTCTCGTCGGGTCCACAAGCTCGTACAGTTTCTGCACCTGCCCTATCGTCTTCGCATCCTTGACCACGGTTATCTCGAATATGCCCGACCTTACGGTAACGTCAGCCTCTCTCAGCCGCAGCGCGACGGTCTCGACAGGTGCGGTCTTTAACGAATCCCTGAACCTCCTTATGGCCATTATTATCGCAGGGCGCTTAGCCGGTCTCCGCATCTCCTGCTCGACCTGCGGCCTTATCATCTCCGCAAGGTAGGCATAGTTGATTATGTCCTTAGAGAGTGCCTCCTCAAGGAAAGGCATCTCCTCAAGTATCCTCGTAACAACGTGAGATACGGTCACCATTTCGCATCGGCCCTGGTTATATATACCCTGCCCAGGTTTATAACACTTTTGTTATTGCAGTAACACAAAGTATATATATTAAGAAAGACACTATAATAGCGCAGAATTTAGCCATACTTAGAGGGTAATATAGTTGTCAGTAATTACGAGAGAAAGGCCGGTGCAGAACCAGAGACTTACCGAGAGGCAGCATGAGCCTTCAAGCATAGGAGTCATAGGGATAGTTGAGACCCAGAGAGGGGAAGTCAACAGAAGGAAGGGTTTCATCACCTCAGTCGTGGAGACTGAGGATCAGCTCAGGTACTTCAGGGAGCACTTCATAAATGAGGAGATAGCGAGGATGAACAACTCGCCGGAGCTCGCTGACATAACTAGGCTGACTGTGAGGGCAGTAGTCAATGCCGACCTGCTTAGCCATGGAAGGGACAGGGACCACATCGAGGCAATAATAAACATAGGGAGCGTGAAGGGGCAAGGCAACTACGCCATAGTCTACTTCGGATACAACAAGGTGGGGAGGCAGCTCAGCAGTGAGCAGAGAGATGATTATAACAGGAGGCTTATGCTTACAAACCTGAGCAGGGACGTAGGGAACCTCTCGGGAATATTAAGCTCCCCTAACTACAGGGGCTACACAATCTCAAGGCTTGATACAGAAACGCTTACACAGGACCAGAGGGAAGGCATTGACGAAATGCTCCGTGACTCATTTAAATACAGTGAGAACGATGGCGATCGTATGCTGGCGGATTCAAGAAACATCTTCTTCATTGCGACTACTGCAACAGGACAGGTTGTCGGAATGAGCATGGCAGAGAGGAGGACAGTGGCTCTGAATAATGGCGAGAGCATCACGATCGCAGAGGTAACTAATGCAACGGTGATACAAGGACATGGAGGGAACGGGCTCTACGGGGCTATCTCAGCACACCTCATAAGGCACATAGCAGAAGACAGAGATCCAGCAACCAGAGTTGATCTCGTGTACTCTGAGTCTAACATGGAAAGGCAGACTCTCCTTAACGCAATAGCCATGCAGCACAGGACCTATGCGGGCATACTTCCAAACAACTCTTTCGTAGACAACGGTCTCAAAACCATGATGGTCACTTATCTTAACAGGCAGGAACTTGATTTCCTCTATCTAGGGGAGGTTAACAGACTAAGGAGGGGGGAGTAATCTTATGTCGGCAACGGAGATATTGAAGGATATAGTGAGCATAAACTCCGTCTTCCCTAACGAGGAAGGAGTCGGGGAGTACATAGAGGGCTATCTGAAGCAACTGGGCTTCAAAACATTCAGGCAGATAGTTGAGGGCAGGAGATTCAACCTCTTCGCAGAGAGAGGCAGCGGAAAGAGGGCAATACTCTTCTACGGACACATAGACACGGTGCCTATATACGGAAACTGGAATACCGATCCGTTGAAACTTACTAGGGATGGAGACCGGCTTTATGGGATAGGCAGTTGTGACATGAAGGGAGGGATAGCTGCAGTACTGGAGACGATAAAGTCCATCGACAACCGCAAGAAGATCAAGCTCCTGTTCTGCGTTGATGAGGAGAATATCTCAAAGGGCATATGGAAGGCGGTAACCAGGAGGGCCTGGTTTGACGACGTATACTTCATAGTCTCAGTTGAACCCGGAGACTCGCCTAAGCAGACTGGCGGAGCCAATGTAGTTACCGTTGGAAGGAGAGGCAGAGTCGTGATATCTGTTGACCTTCAGGGGCTTTCTTCGCATGGAGCAAACCCGCAGCGCGGAGTAAACGCTGTTGAAGAGGCGGCGAGGATAGCGGCAGGCATCCGCGGATTCGATATCAAGAAACAGAAGGGGTTCGGAAGCGAGGCGGTATTCGTCAACACGATAGAGGGAAGGTCTACAAGCCTCTCCGTTCCGGACAAGGCACACATGGAGATAGACGTGCAGCTTGTCCCTCCAAACAATATCCAAAGCGCAAAGAGAAGGGTCGAACGGCTGGTACGAAGGCTGCAGAGAACCCGGGTCCTTGATTCCAGGACGAAGTTCAGGATAGAGATACGAAAGAGGGAGACCCCTTACATCAATCCCTACGTCAACAAATTGGGCCACAGGACCGTGAGAAGGGCCCTGGGAATGGTCAGGAGAAGGTTCGGTAGCGTGGTGGTAAACTATGGGAGCTCCGTTGCGGACGACAACGTGCTCTTTGAGGCCACAGGAATACCTACAGTGACGATAGGCCCTAGAGGTGGCAGCATACACACGTCAAACGAGTGGGTCTCTGAGGAGAGCCTGAATCAGGTAGGCGCGCTCTACAAGCAGTTGATAAACGAGCTGTAACGTTGATAAAATGCGCATGCGTATAAGAGAAGCAGGCAATGCTATGAAACTCACCGTGACAGAAGCGCAAGGATGCGGGAACAGATTTGTCATAGTAGACAAGCTTGGCGAGGCTGTGGAAGGCCCGCAGGCAGAGTTGTCAATAGCACTTGGAAAGAGATTTGCCACTGATAGCATACTGCTGCTTACGAGATCGGAGAATGCAGACGCAAGAATGCGTGTACTGGAAAAGGACGGGTCGGAGTCCGACATGTGCGGAAACGGAATACGCTGTGTGGCAAGGTACCTTATCGAGTCGCATGGATTCGATGAGGTGATGACGGTTGAGACGCGTGCTGGAATAAAGACCGTTACGCGCGAAGGGAGAGACAAAAATACATTTACCGTCGACATGGGCATACCTGTGCCTGATGAGAAGGTATGGAACACGCCGATCACGATAGGCAAGGATGCGTACAGATTATTCTTCGTAAACAGCGGAGAGCCCCACGTGGTTACTTTCCTTGAAGATGTCTCTAAAGTGGACGTAGATAGAGTTGGCAGAGAGATACGCAACAGGTTTGGAAAGGCCGGGGCAAATGCCAATTTTGTGCAAATCTTGGGTACCGACGCGATACGTGTCAGAACCTATGAGCGCGGCGTTGAGACGGAGACGCCGGCATGTGGAACGGGAGCCACTGCTGCAGTAGTAGCTGCAATAGAGAGCGGAAGGGTAAAGGAAGGCCGAGTAAACGTAAAATGCAACGGAGGGAATCTTGCAGTTACTTACAAGGACAGCGATGCCGTACTCGAGGGTCCGGCAGAGCTGTCTATGACACAGAGCATTGATCTCTGATTCTCAGACAGTGTTGAAGTCGACCGTAGACAGAGTCATGCCCTTTGTTTCGTAGACGGGCAACACTGCAGGACTTGGGATGTGGCCCAGCTTCACCTGGTAACCCGTTCTCGCCTGCCACGTTCCGCTATTCACGATCAGAGTCCCATGGTAGTCCGAGTCCCCGTTCTTGTGCACGTGACCCATGTGAAGTATGTCCGGGACCTCGTCTATTATCATTGGGTCCTTCTTGCTCGGGACTATCGGATTGTCGCCGTAGATCGGCGAGAGGTGCCGCCTCTTCAGGACCTCAGTCATCGCAATCTGGGGTTTGCTGTAGCTGCATCCAGGCACCGCCTGTATCACCGAATCAAGCGACGTTCCATGGTATCCGAGGACCTTGATGCCTCCGACCGTGACGTATCCCGGATCGGTCACGAAGTGTATGTTGCTCCTGCTGAACTCTTTGATCAGGTCCTTGCCGAGTGCTGGCTGTGGTTCCGCTCTCCTCACTGCATCGTGGTTCCCCGGCAGCAGGAAGACATGTATGTAATCAGGAATCGTAGACAGGTAGTCGAGGAGTACGGAGTACTGCTTGTAGATATCTGGGATGGAGAGCTCCTTGTCCTGATTTGGGTAGACGCCTATGCCATCGACAAGATCGCCGCTTGCGACTATGTACTTCACCTTCTCCGCGATGTCCCTCCTGTAGTCAACATCGCCGTTGATCCACGAGAGGAACCTTGCAAACTGCTTCTCCATGAAGAGTTTGCTTCCAACGTGTATGTCCGACAGGAACGCTATCGCTGTGTCCTCCTCAGTCTTCTTCCTCGGCCTTATAGGTATGTCAGGCCATAGGATCATGTTCGCTATTATCAGGCCACCGGATATCTTCCCCCTGACAGCTATAACCTCGTCGGATATTATCCTCTTTGCAGACTCGAAGAGATCCAGAGTGTCCCTCGAGTTCTCCCTGGACGACTTTACAAAGAGTATCTTTGCGGATGCAGTCTCATCCTCGAGCGTGACAAGAAGGTGGCCGTTCTTCGTGATCGCCTTGTCATAGACCATTCCGACTATGCTCACCTCCCTCCCGGTTGTGTACTGCTTGACGCTCTCTATGCTGTTCAGCATGCTGCCGAGGCTCGTACCCCTGGCACTTCCGAAGAACTCCCTCAATCTGTCGAATCTGTCGTTGAAGTAGGAGGCGAACGCATTGACGCTCGAGTCCGTATGCTCAGCTTCTATGTTCCTGATTCTGTACTCTGCATCGAGATCCTTGGCGAGAGGCTTGTAGTCCAGCGGCTTCGATATCTCTATCTGCATCGGGGCCTTCTCCTCGACCTGGACCCAGAGTATCTTCTTTAGCGTCTCCCTATCAAGAACCTTTATTCCATCCCTGCCCTCGAAGTACTTAAGGACCTTTGTTGACAGGGCCTCGAGATCGAGATTCTCGAGCTCGCTCTGGGTCACATCAGAACTCACTATGATCTTACCGCTGAGCCTTCCCGCAAGGTCCGCCACAAGTTGAGAATCAGGCACATGCCCACCGTCGTGCTGAAAGCAGCGCGTTTACTCCTTTACCGACTCAAGCATGCTCAGTATGTTCCAGATGACGGTCCTGGCGTACGGAGGCAGATTTATGTCGTTGCTTATTTCGTCTATCTTGTACGTCGCCGCGGAGGACCTGACCGAATATCCGGTGTCCTCGTTGAGCGCCTTCTTGGCCTCGTCCAATGCGTTCTTCACATTCCTTGGCACGCTGTTGTCGTTAAGGAGTATGTCTATCTGCTGTTTGATCTGTGCTATTGTCTCGTCGAATTTCTTGTTCTCTCCCATCTTCATTACCTCTTTTGCCGTGCGGGCCCAGTGGGATTTGAACCCACGACCATCACCTTTCCTCCGCTGTTAGAAGGGTGCTGCTCTATCCAAGCTGAGCTACGGGCCCACCCGCGGATATTCATATGTGGAAAAAGCCTTTAACGTTATCTGATACCCGTTCGGCAGCCTCACTGAAGTCGATATTTTTAATCGAGGATATCAGTTCCACGACGGATCTAACGTCTGAAGGCGTCTTCCCCGCAACTGGGGCATCCGTCTCAGCCACGATATTTGTTAGGTCAATCTCTTTTATAACCCTTTTCATTCTGGCAGAGTCCCTCGGAGGAATAGAGATCATGTGACCCTTCTTTGCAAGATACCGCGCCTGCTCCTCGTCGCCCTCGAAGAAGTGGAACATCGCCCTGTCGGCAGGGTGCTCGTCAAGTATCCTTATCACGTCCTTCATCCTCCCGCGCGAATGAATTATGACAGGTATTCCGAGGTCATTAGCTATGTCTATCTGCTCCATGAATACCTCCTTCTGGATGTCGGGCTTCGACTTGTCTTCGACCTTGACGTCCAGGCCTATCTCCCCGATCCCTATAAGGTGGACATTTTTCTTTATCAGCTCTATGCTCTGTTCCACATACTCGTGGTCCGCAGCGGCGAAGGTAGGGTCTATCCCTATGACGCCGTAGACGTTGAGCCCCTTCGCGAGATTGGACGTCATCTCATTGCCCTTCCTGCTTCCTCCGGATGTGATTATCACGCTGACCCCCTTGGACACGGCATCGTTGACCACAGTGGCAGGGTCGTCGAACAGGTCAAGGTGGCAATGGGCATCGGCGAGCGACGGAACGTCCTGATGATACTTGATCCTTTCTATCGACTGCGTAATCTGCGGCATCGAATCTCTCCTTAAAAACAGTTATGGCAAGCAGATTATGCATTGGAAGCTCAGGTTAAAAACAGTTTCGCGGTTACCTGTCAGATGAAACCGAACTTCTTCTTTCCAATCTGGTCAGACTGCCTGAACTTCTCTATGAGGTCGCGCTGCTCCTGTGAAAGCACCTTTGGAAGGTCGATGTCCACTGTCACGATCTCGTCCCCAGACCCAGCTCCGCGCAGCCGCCTTATGCCGCCACCCCTGAGCGTTATCTCCTTCCCCTGCTGCGTTGCCGCTTCAAGCGTAATCTCCTTGTCACCATCCAGAGTCGGCACGGTTATCCTTCCTCCAAGTATCGCTGTGTAGAATGGTATCCTGACATGCACGTAGACATCATCGCCCTCGCGCCGGAACTGGTCGTGCTTCAGCTCGTGCACCTCAACGAAGAGGTCCCCATTTCCATCGGCGCCGTAGTCCCCCATACCGTCGAGCCTGAGCCTCATGCCTTCCGAGACCCCGGCAGGTATTGTCACCATTATCCTCTCACTTGCAATTGCCCCTCCCTTGCCGTTGCACTGCTTGCACCTCTTCTCGTAGGTCTTCCCCTTTCCGCCGCACCTCTCGCAGACGGTAACGGTCTGCATGCGCCCGAAGAACGTGTTTGTCGTCCTCGCCACTCTCCCGCTACCGTTGCACGCAGAGCATTTACCCATCTTGGATCCTGGCTCGGCTCCGCCACCGCCGCACCTCTCGCAGCGCTTAAGGTGCCTGATCTGTATCTCTTTCTGCGTCCCCTTCGCTATCTCGTTCAGGCTGAGGTCCATCTTGTATAGTATGCTCTGCCCAACGTCGCGCTGCCTCCCCATACCCTGGCCGAAGATGCTCCCGAAGATCTCATCTCCACCCTGACCGAAGCCGAAGTTTATGCCCATGTCCTTGAAGATCTGCTCGAAGTTGAAGTTCCTGAAGATCTCCTCCTCGCTGTACCTCTGGCCGAAGCCAGCTGGCCCATACGCATCGTACTGTCTTCGCTTCTCCGGATCACTGAGAACGGCATAGGCTTCGTTCGCCTCCTTGAAGATCTCCGTAGCCTTCTTATCGGGATTCCTATCGGGATGAAACTTCAGCGCCAGCTCCCTGTACGCCTTCTTGATCTCTTCAGGGCTAGCGTTTCGGGAAACGCCTAATATCTCATAATAGTCTCGGGCCATCTAAATCTACTTAAGCTGGTCATTTCTCGACCTTATAGTCCGCACCGACAGTCCCGCCCGGTCCTCCGGGGCCGCCCGGGCCTCCTGATGGCCCCTCCTGTCCTTCAGGCCCCTGTCCGCCGCTTGGGCCTGGCCCTGCGCCCTGCCCCTGACCGTACATGCTCTTTCCTATTTCCTCGAGCACGTCCTTGAGGTCGGACATCTTCTGCTTCATGCCATCGTAGTCCTCCTTCTCTATCACTTCCTGGAGGGCTGCTCTGGCCTTCTCGACCTTCTCCGCGATCTCCTTCGGAATCTTGTCCTTGAACTCCTTCATGGTGTGCTCCGTGGAGTATATCATGGACTCTGCATCATTCCTGACCTGAACCCTCTCAAGCTCTTTCTTGTCGGCCTCGGCGTACTGCTCTGCTTCCTTGATCTTCTTGTCTATCTCCGACCTGTCCATCTTGTTCGGGGCTACGACCTTCATGCTCTGCTCCTTATTCGTGGCCTTGTCCTTCGCGTTCACGTGGAGTATACCATTCGCATCAATGTCGAAAGTGACCTCTATTTGTGGGAGTCCCCTCGGCGAAGGAGGTATTCCTGTGAGCTGGAACCTTCCAAGCTGAACATTGTCCTTGGCCATGGGCCTCTCTCCCTGCAGTATGTTTATCTCAACCGCAGGTTGGTTGTCCTCGGCTGTGCTGAAGACCTGCGACCTCTTTACAGGTATAGTTGTGTTCTTGTCTATTATCTTCGTCATCACACCACCTAGCGTCTCAAGGCCTAACGAGAGCGGCGTGACGTCGAGAAGAACTATATCCTTGACCTCCCCAGTGAGAACCCCCGCCTGGATTGCGGCGCCGAATGCCACCGCTTCCATCGGATCGACCCCCCTCTCAATCTTCTTTCCGAGGAATTGCTCCACGTACCTCTGCACTATGGGCATCCTCGTGGGCCCCCCTACCAGTATGACTTTGTCGATATCCTTTGGCTCGAGTTTCGAATCCTTCAGTGCCTGGATGACCGGCTTTGTGGTTCTCTCCACTATTGGTTGCACTATGTCCTCCAGCTTCGCCCTTGTGAATGAGTACGTGAAGTGTATAGGCGAATTGCCTGGCCCCATGGTGAGGAACGGCAGACTTATCTCGCTCGTCAGCGTTGTCGAGAGTTCTATCTTTGCCCTCTCCCCAGCTTCCCTTATCCTCTGCACTGCCTGTTTGTCACCCGAAACGTCAACTCCAGTCTGCTTCTTTATCTCGTCCAGAAGGAATGCAACTATGGCATTGTCCATGTCCGTTCCTCCGAGCTGCGTGTCCCCATTTGTTGCCTTGACTTCG
>JAJYFQ010000115.1 GCA_021785375.1 Microcaldota archaeon
AGTTGCACCTCTACCGAATGCTCAAACCTGTGCGCTGACTCCTCAAGGTCTATGCCGCTATTCTTGGCGAGCTCCTCGGAGAACTCCCTGTCGTTAACAACTTTACCGAGGGGCGTGTTCCAGTCCGCGCCCGATACCGAGATTGACATTCCGTATCCCGTGTGGTTGGGTCCTATCATCACAAAGGTATCTATGCTGCGAAGGTCCTTCCTGAGTGAGAGTGCCTTGTACGCGTATGCGGCTACTGTTCCCGAATAGACGTATCCCGCATGCGGCACGACGTAGGATACTGCCAATCCAGCCATGTCCTTCTTGGCGCAGGCGCCTTTCATGCACCTGTCTATGAGCCCTTCCAGTTCATCGTGATCGGATGGGTAGAACGTTCCCGCAACGGCCGGTTTTCTCTCCATGGTCAAATCTACTACCCTGCATCATAAAAATGGCAGATACGGGAAACCCCTAAGCGTTTCGTACTCCATGCGCATCTGCTCCACAGACAACTGCCCCGGCGCAACGGGCCTGTCAAGGGCAGCAAACGTAAACGGCGAGTTGGGCCTGAGCCCCGCCAGGATCCTCGATCTTACCCCAAGTTCGCCCATCGCAAACGCAACCAGATTTGTGGGGCGTCCAATATAAGGGTAGTCATAAATACGGATGATGCGGTCAACGTCCCGCTCCGTATTGGCGGTAGTCACTATCTTCACGAAGTTGCTCATCCACTGCATGCGATCGAGAAGCCCCTCAAGGTTCCCTGGCGTGCCATTCGTGTCGTGGTGCGATACAATGACCCTGTCCCAGTCATAATGCGCCAGTCGATCTAATGCTGGCTCGGAGCGTTCCATCTCTACATCGAGGAGCATGGGTTTCGCCTGTCCAAGGGTGCTCACTATCTCCGCGTACTCCTCCTGCGGCCCTGCATACCTCCCTCCCTCGACTTCCGACCTTAATGTGAAGACGAGCCTGTCCTTCCTGTCCTCTACTGCCCTGACCGCCTCCTCGATCTCGCCCTTAGCGAGGTAGTCGAATCTAACCTCCGCATAGTCTGCCCTTTCCAGCGCCCGGTCCACGTCCCTCCTAAGGATGTCCACGCTCTCGGCAGCCAGCGAGACGCATATCTTCGGGGTTTGGAGTGCAGTCCTCATAGTATCATCGCAAGAGCAGGGACAGAGCAGCTACTTTATCACTACCTTGTCGGATATGTCGACTATCCTGTCGACGTTGTACGAGATGGGGTTTCCGAAGCTCGTGTTGACCACGAATCGGCCTCCCCTGGTGTTGAGCGAGGCGACCTTCCCTATCATCGCACCCAACTCGTTTACCACGAGTTTGTCCTTTATCCTCTTCTGCCTGAGAACCCTCATCCTGAGGAAACCTGCGAGCATCGAGATGCCTATCCCGATGACTATCGCTACTATCGTGTATAACAGGAACTGGCTGAAGTATATCTGGCCTATTATCCATGAAGTGAATGAGAGCGCGAGCACCCAGAAGATTATCGAAGAGCCTATGTATATGCCGTACTTGAAGTTCCTGAACATGTACCTGGTGCCCCTCACGTCTATCATCCTTCCTATGAGGTATAGTATCAGTACCAGCGGCACCAGTATCAGGAATCCCTCGATGGCGTACGTGTATCCAACCATGACGTTCCCCGTGGTGCGATACTCAGAGGTGTAACTGCCGTTCGCTATGAAGAGCGCAGCGAAGAGGAAGATCAGGGAGGCAAGATAGAAGGCGAAGCTCATCCTGTCGACGCTGAATCCGAATCCACGGAATGAATTGATGAACGCTTCTTCAAGTCCGTATCCGCGTATGAGCAGGTAGAGGCCTATGAGCGCTACCGGGGGGACCCATCCGGCCCCTAGCATGTAGCTTCCGGCGAAGAGCAGCAGGATCACGGCCGGAAGCCCAAAAACTATCCTTGCGTAGTGCGGCTCCTTGAGCTTCTCCAGTATGGTAAAGTACGTCTTCTCGAGCCCCGCGGCCTGCTTCACCATCACCTTCTTCACGCTGCTTATTTTTATCCTGGACTCGATTATCGGAAGCACCCTGTCGTCGCTCGCACCGTCTGTCACGAAGACGCACGAGTCGGCATGGTACTGCTCGAGCACCAGGTCCAGCTGCCTTGATATCTCCCTGTCGGCGTGGTATCCCTCGTCCTCCGACCCTGTTATAGTTGCAACGTTGGCAAGGAGCCCGTCCTCTATGAGTTCGTCGTAAAGCTTTACCGCCTCGAACATCGTATTCGCATCCGTCTCCTCCGGATCCGCGAGCGCCAGCTGCGATGCGGCATTTAGGTTCTGCACCTTGCCGAAAAGGGGGCCGCTTATCTTCGTCTTCTGGTAGAGGTCGTTGTCTATGTCTACCGCTAGGACCAGGATCCTCTCCTCTTTGTTCTTGACCTTATGGCTAGCCCCATCCATCTGTAATATTATGTAAAATAGTGTTTATAATAATTCTCTTTGCCTTCGTCTATTACCTCGACCCCGGATTCGGTGCCTGTAAGAAACTATATATAAACGGCTGATAAACAACTTACTATGCCAGGGTCGCACAATCCGGTAGTGCGCCGGTCTTGAATTTACTTGGTTCAAGAGCTGATTACAAGATGATGCAACAAGCAAACCGGTCCCTTCGGGGATTATGGGTTCAAATCCCATCCCTGGCGCCATTCATTTTTGTCGTCGTAAATATGGCATTCTGTCGTCTGAGAAATTGGGAAAAATGCTTGTCGTCTGAAGGACTTCCCAAAACAACAAACACTTCTGTTAATTTGTTCAAAATCTAAAGCTTTATATAGGAGGAAAGGCGTAGTATTAGTGTGAGGAAATGGCATCCAGAACGGCAATCGGTACGATAATGGGTGAGTTGCTTAAACGGGACGAGTTACCTGCCATGCGCAGCCTTGGCTCAGATGGAAACTTTAGACTGCTCGACTTTGAGAAGCAAATCAGCGTTCTATTTGAAGTTTACAAGACCGAGGTCATGTACAATGGGCAGGAACGGTTGGGGTTGCGGGACATAGCCAGTAGGCTCGGATATAAGGAGACGACTACTGCAATCGCACTAGATGTACTCTTGACGGAGGGATATCTCACGACGAGCGTTGGTAAATCGGTCACAATAGAACCTCTTGACGCAGGGCTGCGTAATAGCAGGTCTGATGTTACGCTCTATTCGTTGACCGACAAGGGAAAGGATGCGATGGAACTGACAAGGCACCTCAAGCAAGCACTCAGGAACATACAATCTGCCATGTATTAATTATATCACTCGATATAAATGTAACAGTCCAATAACCTTACTGTCTGAAACCGATTCTTCCGTCTATTATAC
>JAJYFQ010000116.1 GCA_021785375.1 Microcaldota archaeon
AGGGAGGCTCCTCCCTCGACAGATGTCTTGTGCACGTAGACGTCCTTTCCGTCATCTCCTGTTATGAACCCGTAGCCGCGTTCCGCATTGAACATCTTTACTTTTCCCTTCATGCTATCACGTTTCTGTATATGCATCGAAGCACTAAGCTATAAGGCTTCCTATCCGCTGCCGTATAAGCATGCCTGGCGGACCATGAGGTTTAAAAGCCCAATCCTGAAATAATAATCATGGCCGAAGAGAGCAGGGAAGAGAACAAGGAGGAGCTGAAGGAGATAATCAACAAGGCCGAAATAAGCCTCGTCCTAGATACTTACGACGACATATTCTCCGACTTCGATCCGCGGCCCTACAGCGAGCGCGCCCTCTCGGAGGACTTCCTGGCCGAGGCGAAGAAGGCCGCGCGAGACAAGCGGACCGGGATAGAACTGCGCTTCCTGATTCCGAAGGCGGTGAAGAATGCGACACACGAGGAGCTGATCAGGACCAGGCTCAAGAACCATTTCAGGAAGCACCACAGGCTCATAAGGGAAGAACTATCGGTGCGCGGCAGGAATGCCGTTGCACTCGTAGTTGTCGGTGTGGTCATAGGGGTCGCCGATGTGCTCCTGCTCTCGGTGAACGACCTCAATGCGATATTGAAGGATGCAATCCAGATAATCCTCACTCCGGCGAGCTGGTACACGATCTGGACCGGTTTCGATAGGTTGATGATCAAGCCCAAGGGCGATGTGGCAGACGAGTTGTTCTATAGGAAGATGATGGACGCGCAGATCACGTTCACGCCTTATTGACAAAGGCATAAAATACTTGGGAGTCAAGATGGACTGGTGGGATAATGAAAGGCATTAAGGCGATTCTGGCAATAGGCATTATACTGCTGCTCTTGGCCCTGCTCGTTCTCTCCTATCTGTTAACCAGGCATCCGGGGATCCCGTCCAGCACTACCACCATAACAAAGTCGGGATCCAACACCACCGGATACAATGCAAGCGGGTACAACACGACCGGATACAACTCCAGCGGAGTGAATGCGATCATACCCACGCACAAATAGCGTATGCCCTGAGAAAGCCGAGGCGGAGGAAAAGCATAAGTAGGCCATCGGCCACTATCCCATCATGCGAGCAGATCCGATGCTGCGGGTGGGCCACAGGGGCACTAGCCAGGGCGCCACGGAGAACACGCTCTATGCTTTTACAAAGGCGCTGAGGTCCGGTGCGGACGGCATCGAACTCGACATAAGGCGCACCAGGGACGGGACGCTCGTAATCTCACACGATCCCACGGTAGACCGTCTGACCGAAGGCTCAGGATTCATAAAGGACCTTGACCTGGACCGGCTCAGGAGTTTCAGGACGAGGGGAAATGAGTTGATACCAACCGCGGAGGAAGCATTAGGAAAGATAGCCGATTACGGAAAGCCGGCCTTTGTCCAGATAGACCTGAAGGTTCCGGGAGTGGCCGGAGAGCTGATCGGCCTTGTCCGGGAGAAGGGTCTTGGCGATGTCGCCGTGATCAGCGCGTTCCACAGGCACCTGCTTGAGGAGGTTAGGGAACATGACAGTGGGATAGGCATCGGCCTGATCAAGAAGTTGCCTTTCAATGGGCCCATACGCGCGTACACCGCTCCGGAGGATGGCGAGGCCAGGTGGAAGGTAAAGATGAAGGAGGGGCTCCACTTTGCGTACATGCTTGCACTGCTTCCGGTGAATAGGTTCATGCGTCCAAGGTCGTTCGACCTGATAGAAGATGCGAAGAAGCTCGGAGCAAATTACGTGATGTGCTGGTGGGGTGCCGCATCGAGGCACCTTGTCAGGGAGGCCCATAGAAAGGGAATGGGGGTGGTCGTCGGCATTGTCAACAGGGGGAGGAGCATAAAGCGGCTGGAGAGGATCGGAGTAGATGTGATGGTCACTGACCGCGCGGATCTCCTAAGGCATTAATCACACAGCGTAAAGTGCGCTTCCTTTTCCGTGCCTGATGTAACCGCTGGTGTCATTCTCATTCCTGTCTATGTACCCGGCCGAATGCCCCAATCAGTCAGTAGTCACGGCCTTTAAACGGCCACAATCCCAACGAATACCCCCCCACACTTTGCGCCGAGAATAACTTTAAATAGGGTGAAAACCACCTATATGTATGATAAAATGGCAACCAGAACAGCAGTCGCACAGAGAGAAAGATTAGTAGTAGTTCCAGTACTGTTTACCAAGGAAAGATACAGGCAGGACGAGATGGACAGAGTAGTCCTTCCGGAAGGCACCATACGTGCCACATTGAGACAGTCGACCTTGTATTACCAACATAACGAAGAGTTCAGGAACGACCTCTGGAACAACGCATGTGCATGGACATCTGACAAGGGACTCGACACATCAGGATTCAAGGAGATACTTCCAAACGGAGACTTCAAGGCGATAAGTGAAGGTGCATTCGACAAACTCTCTCCAGAGAACAGATCATATCACTGGGAAGGAAGCGACTTTGTGGCCGTCGACGGCTACTTCTGCGGGGACAAGAGCCTCCTCGTTGTTGCCCGTGTCGGAGCTGTGGACGCTGCCCGGATTGCATACGTCAGAGTAGAAGATGTCGAGAGGGCTGCAAAGGCAGCCAGAAGGCAGAAACCGTAGCAGATAAAGCCCCTTCCATGCTCGGGCACGATCGACAACTCCTGAAAGATAAGAATCAGATGATAGAGTGGAGGCACAGGACATACGACGTAAAGTGCGATTCCTTTTCTGCGCCTGAAGTGAATAAAAGTAGTCATGACTTAGAAGTGGTCCTTAATTTCTATGCACAAATCTGTTCTCCCATGCATCGCAATAATCCAAATGTGCAAGTCTTATATATCTGTGACTGCATAACCACAATAGGTGGCATCATGGTAAGATACAAGGCAAAAGAGGCGACAGAGATGGAATTCAGGCCAGACGAATTAATTAAGGCTAGAGAAGTCGAGGGTCTTAAGGCATACAGGAAACTCATGAAACTGCTTTCAAAGAAAGATATCAAAAGCATAGAGAAGAGTGCAAGAGCGTTTCACAAGAATTTCAAACTAGGCTGATCCGTTTGCTATTCGATACCTCAATAGTCATAGACGTGCTTAAGAAATTAAGGCCTTACGAATACGGATCGATATCAACAATAACTCTTCTCGAGACTATACGCGGAACAGACGAATCAAAGATGACAGAAGTTTTGGTTTCTCTTCAGCAAATGTATCAGATTTATGACCTTGATAATAGCATAGTTCTTGCATATTCCAGGATATATAGAAAGCTAAAGGAAGGAAAAGTCAACATAGGCGATGCGGATTTAATCATAGA
>JAJYFQ010000010.1 GCA_021785375.1 Microcaldota archaeon
CTCCCTGCGTTATGCCGGCATAGACCACGCGTATCCTCTCGGGCTTAAAGTAAGATATCCCCTGCACCGTGACCTCGAAGCCCCCGGTCTTTATGCTGTCCATCGCGGACTTTATCACCGCTACGTCCTTATCCTCTATCTCGCCGAAGAACTGCAGCGTTATATGCAGCGCCTCCTTCCTGACCAGGGTCACGTCCCTCAAGGCGAAGTACCTCGAGGCCTCAAGTATGCCCTCCTTTATCCCATCGGGGATCTCTATTGCGGCGAAGACGCGCATGATTATATATCTGCAGTGGAATCTTAATATTGTTTTCATGGCCTCCTTCGAAGATTTCTCAAAGCTCGATCTGCGGGTAGGCCGGATAACCGGCGTAGAGGACCACGAGGGAGCGCGGAAACCGATGTACAAGCTCACCGTCGACTTCGGCGCGGAGATTGGGGCGAGGACGATCGTGGCAGGAATAAAGTCGAGCTACTCCAAGGAAGAGTTAATGAATAAGAAGGTTGTCTGCATAGTCAATCTCGATCCCAAGGCCATCGCAGGGATAGAGTCCCAGGGGATGGTGCTCGCCGCGGGAGAGGATGCGGAGAGAATCTCCCTCATGACTGTCGACAGGGAGATCGAGACCGGCAGCAAGATCCATTGAGTGATAAGATGATAATAGTCGTGGTGGGGCTTCCTGGTTCCGGAAAGAGCACCGCAGCGCAGCTCCTGAAGGAGGAAGGGTTCAAGGTCATAGAGTTGGGGGACATCTGGCGGGAGCTTCTCCGCGAGTACAAGATACCAAGGGATGATCCTAAGGCGACTAGGGAGTTCACCCTCTGGATAAGGAAGAGGGAGGGAAAGGATGTTTATGCGAGGAGGGCTGTTGGCCTCATAGGTGCCTCAAAGAAGAAGATAGTGATAATGGGGGTAAGGAGCACGTACGAGATGGACTATCTGAAGAAGAAGCTCCGGAGGATGAAGGTTATCGCGATCATCTCGCCTTTCAATACGAGGTTCAACAGGCTCAAGATAAGGGCCAAGCCAGAGGATCCTAGAAACATCGAGGACTTCAGATGGCTTGAGACCAGGGAGAAGCGCGGATTCATGTCGGATCCCAGGGAGGAGAGGCACGGCGTCATGGTCCTGATAAAGCATGCCGACTATCTGGTCTCGAACACCTCCACCGTGGGAAGCCTCGAGAATGACCTCAAGGAAGTGATAAACAAGATCGAGTCCGGAAAGTAGGCAGCCTCCTGAAGATTACCCCGGTCGATGCCTGAAACACTACCATTTTTGATACCTGCTGTCTTAAAATGATGTGAAAGTCATGTGATCTGGACCTGGCTGGTCGATAGTTGGCGTCACCACGGACCAATCCCGCCCCGGTCTACAGCGCATGATCCATGAGCGTGAAGCATTTGGCAGGTAACGAGGAAAAGATCGGTCACGGTGCAGGGAATGGGGCCAGGCGAGAGTCATTTCTTTCCTACATGGACAGGTTCGTCTCCGGCCAATTCTTCATAAAAGAGGTGCCCTCGTATGCAAACAGCTTCTGGTACTCCCTTGGCTTCCTCAACATAACCTGCTTCCTGCTCCTGCTTCTCAGCGGGCTCATTATGGTGGCATTTGGCCCCCTGTGGTGGGATGCAAATCCGACCGGCGTGTTCATTCGAAGCATACACATGTGGGCTGCCGTGGCATTTCTGTTCTTCGTGTGCCTGCACGCCTTTGTAGTCTTCTCTACGTCTGGATTCAGGAAGCCGCGGCGCCTCATCTGGTTCATAGGGGCGCTCATGCTCTTCATAATAGCTGTGCAGGTGGAGTTTGGATTTGGACTCAGGGGGGATTTCGGGTCTCAGTACAGGGCCCTTGCCGCCGCCGACTTCTGGAACGGCAACCAGTTGGGCAGCCTCTTCAACGTTCTCGACTACTCCCAGCTCTACGGGGTGCACACGGCCATAATACCAATAATCCTGATCGCTCTCATAGCCGTGCACTACTCGCTGGTAAAGATGCACGGCCTATCCACGCCCTACAGGAAAGACATCCCCTACAGAATGGTAAAGGCGGATCACATGGCGCTCTTCATGCGGGGCATAGCCGCGGTTGCGGTGATAACCTTCCTGGCGCTTGAGTTTCCATCCCCATTCGTGCCTCCGGTCACAATACAGTGGCTCGCCCAGACGCATCCAACACTGGTTGCAACCACCCTGATAAGTGAGCTCAACCACTCATCAGGGACTGCAACATACTTCGACGGCATAGACCCCTACACATTCGATACCAGGAATGTCTTCGTGATAACGCCGTACTCCCAGTATTCGGGCAGTCAGGACAGTGGCAGTGTAGATTACATCTACGGCGGGAACTGGGTAGTTGCAGGGTCGATAGGTGTAGGTTCACAGCCACTTGATGTAGCCCTCTCAGCTAATGGAAATTGGCTGGCCATTGGCAACAACAACGGCGATTCGGTTTCAATAATCAGTCCAGCGACGAACACAGTAATAAAGATGCTTACCGGCTTCCCGACAAAGGTTGCTTATGTGGATTTTACCCCTGACAATGGCCTCCTTCTTGTAGATTATGATAGTGCCCAGATGCGATCATATTACACAAGCAACTGGGTGCTTCAAAACACATACACAACAGGAAACAATCCAGCGGCGATAATGATCGCTCCAAACTCCTTAGTTGCCTGGGTTGCCAATAACCATGACAATACGGTTGACAGGATCAACCTCCAGACCACGCAGATCACAGATGTTATACCAATACCCACCTGCCCATACCCATGGGGCGGTTCGATAACCCCGAACGGAAGCGTGATCATGCTCACAAGCAATAGCGGCTCCAATGTCATTGCAATATATGCCTCAAATGACAACATTGAGACAACAGTATCATTGGGAAATAAAACTGGCGGAATTCAGCCTCAGATGCTTGCATTTACGGCGTCGAATGTTGTAATAAATTCCTCAACGCACAATACTATGTGGGCACTCACGCCAGACCTTATGGGCAATAATGTATCCGTGATAAGCGAAGCGAATGACGTGGTTGCGTCATCCATAAATGTTGGTCAACAGCCTGTCGGCATCACCTACTCTGGCAATTTCGTATATGCCTTTGTTTCAAATTATGGGGCAGCAGTATCACCTCCATTAGGCACCATTTCCGTCATACGGTTGTCCGACCTTGATGTTGTGCACACCATTGATGTCGGGACCCAGCCGCAGGGCATAGTCTATGATAATTACAGCAATACGATTTATGCCGCGAATGCGGGCAACAACATGGCTGCGCTCTTCACGGGAGAGAACTCGTCAGTTCAGGCGAATGACATAGCCAGCGCGTTTTCATACTTCGGGAAAAACGGCACGATCAGTTCATCTCCGAATGTCACCAATCCGGTGATTTCAATGGTTGGCTCACTGGTGCTTATGGCCCAGAGCGGCCTGTACCAGGACTCGCTCACGAACGGGGCGTACCAATACGGCAACCAGACGCTGGTGCTGCGGTTCCTTTCCGATACCGGGTACATAGACCAGTATGCCGGTGAGCTGGGCATCAACCTGAGCGATTACGGGATGGTGAAGGACGAGAATGACGTCCCATCCTCATTCCTGCTCGCGCCTGTGAACTTCATAGACAACACAATCCTGGAAAACGATTCGAGCCAGGACCGTGACAATGGCCTATTCCTCGGGCTTCTAATGCTGCTCATACTTGCCGTGCCTGTAACCCCATTTGTCAAAGACCTGCCCGACAGGCTCGGCCTCTACAAACTATTCTGGATCGGCCCTGCCGTTCCCAAGATGAAAAAAAGCGGTAAAAGGGGCAGGTCGCGCTAACCGCTCTTTATCCTCTTGAAGGAAGACGCTACGTCTATCTCCTTGTTGACGTTCCTGTGCAGCCAGAGGCTCAGCCCGTCATCCTTGTATCTGGGAACCAGATGCATGTGGTAGTGCATTATCGTCTGGTTCGCGTCCTTCCCGCTCGATTGCATGGTATTGAATCCCGTTGCACCGAGCCTTGTTTTGTAGAGGACAGCAAGCTCCTTCGATACCGCTGCTACCTTAGACGCCATCTCCTTCGGTATGTCGAGTATGCTCTCGTAGTGCTTCTTCGAGACTATCAGCGTATGCCCTGTGCTCACGGGGTATGCATCGAGGAACGCCATTACGTCAGCGTCCTCGTACACAATGTAAGCCTTGCTCTCCCCACCTGCGATCTCGCAGAAGACACACCCCATAGTGTACATTATCCACGCTAGGAATATAAAGGCTAGGCAAGCCGTGGCCCATCCCCCAATTCTACACGGCGCTTATCTGCACTAGCCTTCTGGCAACGTGATGACTGTGGCTCACGCTGCCCTTATCTGCGAACCCTCCCCTCAGTACATTTTTCCCACCCTCTGTCAGCTCTAACGGCCGATACTCCTCACCCTTCTCGGTGAAATCCAGCATTCCCTTCTCCTTCAGCCTGTGAAGCGTGTACCAGACCCCGCTCTGCGAGAATCCATACTTCTCAGAGATGTACTCCACGAACTCCGTTGCCGTGGGTATCTGGTCTAGGCCGATCTCGGAGAGCACCATGACCTCCTTGTCACTGACATGGAGATTCTCCGACCCATCATTATATTTGTATTTAACCACTTGCATAAAGCACCACCAAGAGAGAGAAACAGTTTGGAACTTTATGCAGTGGACATATGCTTTACATAGCATATGCCTATAGTCGTAAATACTGGTGAAACTACCAACGTCGGCATTCCTGCCCACGCATTCAGATTGCTCTGGTAGTCCATCTTTACGACCTTTCTTCTCTCAATCATTCTAAGGAATGGTTAGATATTTAAACCTTATGTACAAACTCCGGGAAAAATACATAACGAAAATAAATCCAGCAGGTTGCGGAACATTTATTAGTCTGATATTCAAAGAAGCATGAGTGATCTTCTGTTCATAGAGATCTTCAGGATAGCGGTTCTTATTGCCGTCACGTTCGCATACGCGATGTTCGACATATTCAACAAGAGGAATCTGCCTAACTACTTTGCATACTCGACGATAATTGCCGGGCTGCTACTCACACTCACATATCCTTACCCGACGATGCTCTACAGCATTGCGCTTGCCATCGTGATTGCAGCCGTCGGATACCTTACATACAGGGCTGGCCTCCTTGGCGGCGGCGACATCTTCGAGTTCGTCTTCATCAGTCTGGTAATTCCCATGCAGATCGCCCCGTTCTTCTGGTCCGGCCCGCAGTTCAACCTGCCTTTCATCCTCTCGGTATTCATAACAACCGGATATGCGACGGTGCTGACCACTCCGATATACTACATAATAAAAGGAAAGAGAAAGCTGGGCCACAAGAAGTTCGTGGTCGATCCAGAGAGGTTTGTCGCCGGATGCCTGATCTTCGTGATGTATGCGGCCCTGATAATCTTCACCACATACGAGGTGAGCTACAACCTGCTCGGAGTGCTCCTGCTATTCGGGGCGGCGGTGCCTTCGGTGATAATACTGATCTATGAGAAGTACATCTATGAGGGCATGATGCTCATGGTCTATCCGTCGAAGCTCGAGGACGGGGACATGGTCGCAACGAACATGATGGCCAAGCAGGATGTTTCCTACTTCAAGTCGAAGTCGAAGCGTTTCGGCAGGCTTGTGAACAGGCAGGTCATCAATGACCTGAAGGGGGTGAAGAGGAAGCTCCCTGTCTACAAGAACGCCATACCGATAGCCCTGTTCACGTTCGTCGGCGTCATAGCCTCTCTCCTGGTGGGAAACCTCATCCTGCTGATATTCTTCTGACCCGTTTACTCAGCTGCGCCTAAGCAGCCTTGTAAAATCGGTTAATGAATCCACAACGAAATCCGGATCCTCGTTTTCAAGCTTTTCCCTTATGTGGTACCCTGTGGCTACGCCAACCGAATGAACGCCTGCGGCTTTTGCAGCCTGGACATCGTTTATAGTATCGCCAAGGTATACTGCAGAGTCAGGCCTGAATCCCCATCTAAGGAGGACTTGCACAATTTCCTCGGTCTTGTCCTTTGCATTACCGACAAATCCTGCAAAGTACCCTGCTATTCCGTACTCCGAGGCCTCGGCCAACAGATGATCCTTTGGATGGCTGCTGATCACGGTTATCGGGATATCTCTCCCAACCAAAAATTCCAGTGTGTCTCGTGCGTCAGGATAGACGACCGGCCTTATGCCATTGCTTTTTGCCTGGCCGTATGCACCCTATACTCTTCGAAAAGCACATCCCGGTCTCCAACCACCCCGTGATTGGCAAGAAACTCTATGGGGGTCGCCGTTGTCCTGGAAAGCCACTCCTCAAAAGGGAACCTGCTCTTGCCGTGTGCCTCCAAAATTCCCATGTTGGCTTCGTAGACAGGCATCCTGTCATCGCCGAAAACCCCGCTCCAATCGGTGATTACAATTTTTGGATTCAGCAGTTGCCTCTCCAGCTGTTTAACCTTGATGCCCATCGAATCACATGTTTTTTGCCGTCCAACTAATCTTTTTCCGAAACTTACTCGACTCCCAGCGCCCTCTTCTTCTGGGCGATCCTTATCTCCGAATCGAGTCTTCCCAGCGTCTTCTCATCGAGATTTATGAACTTCATGTGTTCCGTCACCGTTGGGTGCACCGCTTTTATCTTGAAGTATGCGTCCTGCACCAGTTTCCTGTAGTCAGGGTGCCCTCCAGGGGTCGTCCTCAGCTCGGCGAAGTGGAAGAGCTGCCTGGCATTGAACCTGTAGTACCACCTTATGTTAAAACCGAACGTCACCACGTACTGCGCCTGGTAAGGCATCGTCTCCGATATCTTCTCGTAAAGGTCCGTGACCTCTGCCATCTTTGCCTTGTAGTCGTCCGCTATCCCTATCTCGGCATACTCCTTTCGGATGTTGTACCCGAGCCTGACAGTGAAGTTCTGGCGCTCCTGCGTCCCTATCCTGTGGCGCTGTATGTCTCTGTATATGCCGATCCTGCCTGTAAAGCCGAGGAGGTACTCGATATTCTCAAATGCCCGGCCCGGCTTGTGCCTCCTGTTGCCCCTCTTTCCAACATACGCGCTTATCAGCTCCTTCCTTCTCTGCTCTCCCATGGACTCTGCCGACTTCCTCGCATCCTCTATGGAGCAACCTCTGCTGAATTTATGGATTATCATGGATGCAAGCGTTACCTGCGCCTCAAGGTCCGGGTCTGCGGATCCCTTTCCGGTGTAATACGCGAGCTCAACCCCTGATTCAGCCCCCCCCGCCTTCCTGCCCCTCTCTATCTCCTGCACAATCTTCAGCGCGGCCGTGTTCTTCTCCGAGAAGAACCTGCGCTGCTCCTCGCCGTGCCTCTCATTCACCCTCTTGAGAAGCGAGGGTACGGTCTTCGATATCTCCGAGTGGATGGACCTGCTTATCCACTGCGATTCAGCAAGCGGCGACGATCCCATCTTCACTATCAGGTTCTCATAAGACCTTGCATTCATGCTCATCCCTATGTGAGTGAGTGTCGCCATCGGAAGGTAGTCGCGCATGAAATCAAGAGCATTGGCCTTTATCGCATTGTCGTAAGATCTCCTCAGATCCTTCTCTGTTACTCCGTACTTCTCTTCAGCTGCGCTGTCGAGCTCCGAAGGGGTTACTGAGATGTCCCCGATCCTGAACCTCTGGTTCTCGTACGGATTGTTCTGCTCTATGTGCTTTGCCATCCTGTCGGTAAAGCCCACGTAGGAGTTGAAAAGCCCGTGCATCAGGTCAAGGTATCTGTCCCCAAACCCGGAGTTGAGTATGTCCGGATCCTTATAGAACATGAACTCCCCGTTCGGGAGCTTCTTGTCGAAGAATACATACCGCGTAGACTTTTCGATGAACGATCCGATCCTTGTGTCCTCGATATCCTTTGCCGCGAGATTGGAAACGAACTCACACGAGAGCGGAAGACCGCCGGCCATCTCCTGTATCGAATCGTCCCCATAATCGACAAGCCACGCCTCGAAGAACTCCCTGCCCCTCTCCTTGTTTGGCAGGAACTCCTTTAGATAGAGTTTCTTGCCTGTGAATGTGGTCCTGCTGTATCTCGAGAGAAGCGCACCCGACTGCTCCGGTGTCAGGTCATCGTTAACCTTCCAGCAATAGATGTTGCTGCCTACGTTGGTTACAACCCTCTCAAGGTTTGCGGTCTCTTCATTGCTGAAGCTCTCCACCTCGATGCCCGGATCTGCCTCTGAGAACTTGAGAATGCTGCCTACCATCAGACCTCCAAACCATATTCGCCGTGAAGCCTATTATACCTTTCTTATTCATGGCTAATCATGAAGAAGAAGGCATCAAATCCGCGCTGGGTAAGCAGGGTAACTACGGTATCCACATTCCCTCCCCGAGGAACTTTCACGAAACCCGCAAAAGAGATTGCGCGCATCATGGCCAGCCCAGAGGTCTCCCCAAAGGGGATAGGATCCGGGATAAGGATGGTGCAGTACTTCATAAACCGCGCAGGCAGGGGCCTGCCACCTGAAAGGAGAAGGGAGCTAGAAAAGTCGAAGCGCATCCTGCACAAGATGCTCATAAAGGGGAAGAAAGGGAAAGAGTGGCATCCATCCAGACGCAATAAGTGGTCGTGCAAGAGTCAGTAACCCGTATCCGATCGGTGTCAGACCCGAAGTTCAGGCCAAGTACTCAACACTGAGCAAAAATGACATCATATCCTCGATATTGCGAAGAAAAACCTAAGCAAAACCGAAATGTCTCAAAGCCCATTTAAATGTGTTCAACCGTAAGTACTATGGGGATGCGAGCTGAATGCTCGTACCATCTTCTGGCAACGTACATGGTTGATCGTATGAGCAAAACGTGGAGCACTAAAAAGAAGATCATATCGCTTCTATCCAACAAGCAATACAACATGACCGAGATATCACAGCTTCTCGGTGTCGCGCCATCCACGGTCAGCCAGCATCTCAGCGAGCTGAAGAGCATGGGTGCCATCACTGAGATAGAGAACTCGCACATAAGGAAGTGGAAGTACTACAGATCGAACCCCGAATTCGACTTCAACAGGTTTATCAGTGGGGAGAGCATGGTGGTGATGCAGAGGGTGGCCTTTGCGATCATAGCGCTTGTGGCGGTGGGGGCCCTGGCGTACTACCTTACATCAAGCAGCAGAATGGCATTCCTGTCTGCAGCTCCATCATCGGGAATGATCTTCAGCCTGACGGATCCGCCACAGGTACCGCAGGGAACCAATGCACTTTTCATCGGATATTCATCGCTAGAGGCGCGCATAAACTCCAGTTCAGGCACTGAATGGATCAACTCCGATGGAAAGGGAACTCTCAACCTGATGGGCCTGGTAAATGTCAGCCAGGTAATAGGAAGCGCAAATGTGCCTACGAATACGATGATAAGCGCCGTCAGGTTCAGGATAACCAACGCAACCATAGTGGTTAACGGAACGTCCTACAACGTGACGCTTCCAAACTCCGTGGTAACAGCAAACATCACATCAGGCAACAGGATCAACGGTTTGTCAAAAACCCTGATCGACATGTCGCCTACAGTGGCGGAGATATACACAAACAACGCTACTATATTCGTGCTAGTGCCTTCTGTCAAGGCCGTGGTGATACCGCAGGCATCAGAGTCATCCAATGCAACACTAGGCGCGCAGGTAAAGCTGAATGAGACTGAGGACAATGCGCTCTCGCACGACCAGGCCGGAATCAATGTCACATCTGAATCGCTCTCAATGGCCAACAACAGAACCAGCTTTTCCGTGACGGTGAAGAACCTCGGCAACAGCAGCGAGACGATAAAGCACGTGACGCTGCTCGGCAACCTCTCGGTTCTGATAGCAGCGCAGCAGATGGCATTCAATGCTCCCTATGCATCATCGCATTCAGACAGGCCTAGTGCGCTCTCAGAGGACCTGGCGCTCAACACGGGAATAACGGCCAATGCTGGCGGTATCAGTATCGGAGTGGGCGGGTCAACTGGCACATCCGGCGCATCTGACGCAGCCTCGGTAGGGACGACGGGTACATCAAGCACCACAGCTTCAAACACCACAAGTACTGGATCGGGCAGTGGCCTTTCTGTAGGCATTGATACTGGCAAGGCGAATCTTTCTGTCTTCACTGGCATGAAGGCTGAAAACAATGGAGGAGCAGAGGGGATTGGTGGGTCAGTAGAAGTGAAGGTCGGCGGATCCGGCCCTCCGCTCGTGGAGGTGAACTCCAGTGACATCAACGGGCTTGGCATAGACATCAACAGCACCGTTGAGGACGAGCTGAGGGTGGGGATTAATGCGGAGCGCACAGGGTCGCTGACCTTCGTCGTGTCATCCAACGGGCAGCTTGTGCTGCCGTCCACCGGTGCGGACTTCGAGGGAAATGGGTTCACCCTTGCTCCCGGTGCATCGGAGACGTTCACCTTCAACGGGACGCTGGTGACCGGAGACGGGCACCTAAGGCTTACGCCTGTTGCAGGAGACGCATACCGGGTAGTGGTGCAGGGAGAGAACGGGGTCAGCGCATCCTCAAATGTTACTGCTGGTTGAAATGCCTACGGTGTGGTGCATGTCATTCGTTAGATACCTTCTTACGCCTGTGCTCCAGCATCAAGTAAGGGCCATTGTGTCAAGGCGCAGGAAAGATAAGAAGAGGCACAACGCGGAAGGAAGGCGCGCCAGGCCCCTCTCCTTCGCCGGGCTACTAGTCTATAAGAACATCCCTGGCTTTGCCATAAATATCAATGGACAGTACCATATGGGGGTCCCTCCCGGTCTAAGGAGCCATAGGGTGAGCTATCCTGGCTTTGTCTTCACCTTTTGATTATACGCCAATGTCCCAATATGTCTCTCCTGAAAACCGACGCAACAGCCAAGGCATATATATCATGAAATAATAATCTCTCATGCGGAGATGTTGTGGATAGGGTTAGCATCAGCAGACTCGGGTTTCTGAAGGCTGAGTTGCGCAAGTCTGAAGATGGCGGGAGGAAGATGCCTCTGGGTATTGCTGCTGCAGGCGTCGCAATTCTCGGATTTAGCCTAACGGCATCGCATGAGAGCAACAAGCCACCTGAAGATTCACATCACCACACCAAGCCCGTTACTGACGATGCCCTATACGCTATATACCATCCGCCCCCAGAGGAAGTCAAATCCCAGCAAACACTGTCTGGGGAAGCCGGATCCCAACCGGAATCTGCAACTGGCAACGGATATCAGGACAGCAATTCAATTACGCCGAGATATTATTGGGCCATGCTGACACAGGCAGGGTTCAGCAGCGTTCAAACCGCAGGAATCATTGGTAATGCTTCGGCAGAAAGCGGCGGCCTGGCCTGGCAGAACCTGAATGAGCAGTCCATAGAGTATGACATTTCCGGATGCGCCGGATTTCTCTGCTTCACTCCAGGAGGCGGATTTGACATACCGAATCTCGTGACAGGCAATCCGCGCCGGGATCTTCAAGTGCAGATATACACAATAATCCAGAGTGGCTACGGCCCCGATGCTCCTGTCTGGCAGGGGGCAGACACTCCTGCTTCTGCCGCAATAGCCTTCATGAACGGCTTCGAGCGCTGCAGCATCTGCGCTCCGAATATCCGCGTGTCAGAAGCCCAATCTGTTTATCAGGCTGCAATTTCAGGGACCCTATGACCTCAGTGCGCCTTGCCCTTGGCAATCTTCCTCTCCGCAGATCTCACATACTCCTTGTAGAAGCCCACAGGGATCAAGGCCATCCATACGGCCAGTCCAGAGGAGAGCATGTAGTTTACTACCTGCGCTATTGTTGCGCCTACGAATAGGGATCCGAACCCGGCAAGCCCTGTTTCCAGCAGGACCTGCAGTATGGTGATTATGGTGATGTACACTATGAGTATGGCCGCAGTTATCAGGAAGATTGTAAATATCCTTGCCAGGTTCATTTTTCCTATCGATATGCTCCTTCTGATGGCGTCAGCAACATCCCTATTCTCCAGCACGGCCACCGTATAGGCCTCGTAGAATAGTATGCCCAGAAGCACCGAGACCGCGATGCCAACACCCATCCCTATAACAAGCCATATTCCGGATGCCAGGTTCGCTCCAAAAAATATTATCGGAGAAGCGAAAATTGCCGCAAGCACGACCAGCACTATAATCCATATCACAGCAAGCAGCAGCTCTATGCCAAGAAGTCTGGAGTAATTATCCCTCGCTACCTTGAAGGCCTTGTTAAATGCAACGATTCCCTTGCCGTACCCCTGGTCAGCGATGTTTATGTACGTGCCTAGAAGAAACGGGGTTACGATGAGCGAGAAGACCCCCAACAGGACCATAACGGTCAGAAGGCCTGTGAAGAACTGGATCACCGCCGGAAGTCCTGCGGATAGATTCGCATGCGCAATTCCGCGCAGTCCGAAGATGCCAGACCCATAGAGGTTGCCCAATCCTGAGAATACCGTGTAGAGCACGACTCCACCGACCAGGAAGGTGAATAGCAGGTACGGGACCACTATTCTGGGGTTCTTTCTCAGTATCTGGAACGTCTTGCCAAAAATATCAGCAACTCC
>JAJYFQ010000117.1 GCA_021785375.1 Microcaldota archaeon
AAATTCTTCTTTCGTTATTTCGCCTTTGGCGTATCTTTTATTTAATATGTCCATTGCGGATTCCGAACGGCTATAATGCCTGTCGTCGTCGTGGTAATTCCGGTCGTGTCCGTTTCCTCCTGATCCGCCAATCACGTTATACGTTCCGGGTGTGTATCCTCCCCGTCCGTAATTGATTACAAGGACTCCTCCTCCGCCTCCCCCGCCGCCTCCCGTTCCAACGAGGCCCGACGCCCCTCCGAATCCGTTATGCCCTGAGGTGGTGATGTTGCCAGCCGCGATAGTCGATGCCTGTAAGTAAAGGCCAAGGCTTCCACTGCCCCCGTTTCCCCCGGAGATGAGCGTCATCTGCGTGTACCTGGTCCCTGCCCCTCCTCCGCCCCCCGCCCCTGCAGTGTAGTTCTGGAAGCCGTTCCTGAACCAGAGCGCTATGATGCTGTCATCGGCTTTTGCGGTTGGCGATGCGGTTGCGGGATACGTTACGCACCTGCTTCCATTGTACTTGTAGTATCCGCCACTTCCAAGCGTGCTGCCACCTGTGGAGACGCAGCCGCCACCGTATCCTCCGGCTCCTCCATACGAGAGCGGGAACGATAGCCCGTTAGCTACCGACGTGTTGGTGGATGTCTTGAGGTATGGGTTAACGCTCTTCTGGCCTCGGCCTCCGCTGTCCGAGAATCCCGCACCGAGTGTCCCGTAGTTCGTGAAGGCGCCTCCGGCTATTATATAGTACCCGTTTGTGTTTATGATCACTCCATTAGAGATCGTTATGTTGCCCTCCACGTTTATGTCCGAAGTCAGGTTCTGGCTCGCATTGAAGACCAGGTTCGGCATTATGCTGAAGTTCACGGTCTTTGTCGCGCCGGTGTAGTTCTGGGTTGCCTGCGACGTAAGCGTTACCACGTACCTTCCCGGATCCTGAGGCGTCGTGTAGTTCGATCCTGTGTAAGTGACCGATACGGGGGCGGAGTTCACGTAAAGTATGGCCCTTAGCTGGTTTCTTACCGAGACGATGGAGAAGTTTATTGCGCCGCCCTTCCCGTCAAAGTCGTAATTCGACGGGGCGGAGAGCGAGATGATGGGAACCGCCTTTCCTACAGAAAATGTTTCCGGATTCGAATACCTTCCGTCATTTACGTCGTAGGCATAGACTGTGTACACGCCGGCCCCCAGGGTTCCCGCGCTGAACGATCCCGGTTCTATGGCCCTGCTGCCAGTGGAAGATACCACGAATACGAGCACCGTATCTCCGGCCCTTCCTGCCGTGGCAGTTATGCTGCCGGCCTGGCCGTATGAGACCGAGGCCGACTGGACGACTATTGAAGGCGGAGGAACAAGGGCGTTGAATCCGAGCGCCATTACGACTGCTATTATCACGAGGCCGACGACGACCTTTGCATCCATACGTGTCTTGGGCACGGGGTGCTTTGCGTGCCTCTGCGGGTGCTGATTCGAAGGGCTCTCTGTCGCTGGCATACGCTAGGTATCAACAAGAACAAATATAAACCATTCAGGGATGCGAATTTCAGGATTTACTTCTTGGCCCTCTTTGCGTCAGAGGCCATCTCCTTCCTGTTGGGCTTCTTCTGGTAGACCTCGTTGTACTTGAAGCACCTGTCCGAGCAGTAGTATCTTATAGCTCCGTTCCTCTTGACGTACTCGAGCCCGGTCCCCCTCTCAATCTCCGATGTACAGTACGAGCACTTCATTCAAACCACTTTACCTTGCCCTTATGGGCTTGTCCTCCCTGTTCGTGTCGCTGAGCCTGATCCTGTCCCCTCTCCTGACCTTCCCGGTTATGTTCCTCCTGATGACTCTGCCCTTGTCCGGCCCCTCGAGTATCTTCGCCATAACCTGCTTGATCTCGCCGAATATTCCTGTCCTCTTAGGGGCTATATCGACTACCTCGGCAAGCCATCCTTCAAGTTGCTTCTTCTCCTCGGGCATTCAGAATCACTGTGAACTGGTTTACTGTTTTGGGGCAGCTGCCGCCGGTGCGGGCGCTGACTCCTTCTTGGGCTTCGGCGCTGCCTTCGCTGCCTCCTTCTTCTCGGCCTTCGGCGCCTCCTGAGCCTTCTCAGATCCTGCGCTCTTTCCGGTGAGCTTCGAGATCACTTCCTTCATTGCGTGCTCCGACTCGCCCGGCTTCTCTATAGCCGCTGCGGCGCATGGAACGTTCATTCCAATGGCCTTTCCGAGCTCGAGCTTCGTCGGAAGGTATCCGAACGGTATCTTCTTCTGCTCACATAGCGTCGGGATGTGCATTACCACCTCCTCAGGGTCGACGTCCTCGGCCATCACGACAAAGTTCGCGAGACCTCTCTCGACGCTCTTCGTGACCTCGTTCGCTCCCTTCCTCACGGTTCCGCTCTGCTTTGCAAGTCTCAGAGTCTCCGCTATCTTTCCAACTACCTCTTTCTGTACCTCGAACTTCACATAGGATTTTGCCATTTAGACACCTCATCTCATTGGTGCAACAATTAGTTGCTTACGCGCGAAGCCGAAGCGTCGTGCGTATAGGTAGAATATAGTTAGTACGAATAGGCTTATAAATCTTCTATCATACCGCTCATAATGGCCATAAACACCTTCAGTTCTTGCCGGCCTTATCCGCCTGCGTTTGAAGAGCATCTTATTAAATGTGTTTGTGCAAATTACCCTTCATGGAAAGGCTAATGCTGGCAATTCTACGGTCTCTAAAATACACACTACCGGCCCCTGTAATATTAGAGCCTGCCAGGAAGGCGAGGAAGGAGGGGCGTCAACCCTTGTAACTGCAGTAAGTCAAGCACTGCAACTCTTCGGTCAACTGCTTTTACCGCAGGGCATGCGGGAATTCAAGCTCGTGGAGATCCTGCCTCTTTGCATCCGGAAACGGATGCGAAAGCTGAACCGTGGAAGCGAGAATATACCTTTGGTCCAGAAAATCCTGGCCTGACGGGAAGCCCCGGGCTTTAGCCCCGGGAGGATGTCACATTAATGGGTTGATTGCATGGGAGACACACGCAGGATAATGATCTTCGATACGACACTGAGGGACGGAGAGCAGGCTCCGGGAGCTACGATGACGCATCATGAGAAGATGATTGTCGCGGCGCAGCTCGAGAAGATGCGCGTCGACGTGATAGAGGCCGGGTTCCCTGTCGCATCGGAGGACGACTTCAAGGCTGTCAAGGAGATTGCAGAGAACTCCACATACTCGACGATCGCCGGGCTTGCAAGGGCGATGGACAAGGACGTCGACAGGA
>JAJYFQ010000118.1 GCA_021785375.1 Microcaldota archaeon
ACTCAACAGTGAGAGTTACGTCGATAATCTACAAAGTATAATAGACGGAAGAATCGGTTTCAGACAGTAAGGTTATTGGACTGTTACCAGAAGACTGCAAACCTTTATAAATGCTTTTTTCTAATACATTGGCATAGCGTTTAGAGCATATTCTATTTGTCCTTCCCCACCCTCTAAACGCTCTTTATATCTCCATTTAGTGTCACTGCCGCCTCAGCCGCAGAGCCGGAGGAAATCGATCACACATCTACACTTTACGATGGTATCTTTATAAACATTGAAGTACCAGTAGATGATTGTATTATGAGAAAGTTCAAGACCACGTCAGAGGTAAAGATCCCTGACAGGATAGTGGACCAGGTCATAGGCCAGGACAAGGCCGTGGAGATAATAAGGAAGGCTGCCAAGCAGCATAGAAACGTCCTGCTCATAGGTTCACCCGGAACCGGAAAGACGATGTTGGCACAGGCAATGGCAGAGCTTCTTCCCGCCACTGACCTTGAGGATGTCCTTGTCTACAGGAATCCTAATGACGAGAACAGGCCCGTGGTCAAGAGCGTGAAGACATATCCGAATCCGCCCGAGAAGGGGAAACCCCTGGGGGACGGACAGGGAAGGCAGATGGTGCAGAAGGAGAAGATGAAGACCAGGCTGGATTATGGCAGGGGAAAGAACAACATAACGCCGATCCTGATGGTCATTGTGCTCGCGCTCTTCGCGGTCACGCTCCTCGGATACTTCCAGGGATACGAGCTGCTCGTCTTCGCGGCCCTCATACTAGGAGTCATGGTCTTCGGATCTGTGGCCCTTTTCGTAAGCGGATTCCGAAGAGTCGGCGGGCTTCTTCCGGGAATGTTCGACACTTCCGAACCGAAGCTGATAATAGACAACACGGGCATGACACACGCTCCGTTCGTTGATGGAACTGGTTCGAGGGCCGGCGCGCTTTTTGGCGACGTCAGACACGACCCGCTGCAATCGGGCGGACTGGGAACTCCACCGCATCTCAGGGTGGAGGGCGGAGCGGTCCACAGGGCCAACAAGGGAGTTCTCTTCATAGACGAAGTGGCAGACCTGGAGCCGAAGTCGCAGCAGGAGCTGCTCACGGCAATGCAGGAGAGGAAGTACTCGATAACAGGGCAGAGCGAGCTCAGCTCCGGGGCGATCGTCAGGACCGAGCCCGTGCCCTGCGACTTTCTGCTTGTCGCGGCCGGGAATCTGCAGGACATACAGAAGATGCATCCGGCCCTGAGATCAAGGATAAGGGGTTACGGGTATGAGGTGTATATGCAATCAGCGATGCCGGATACGGACAGCAACAGGGAGATGATAATCAGGTTCATAGCGCAGGAGATAAAGAAGGACGGGAAGATTCCGCCGTTCAGCTACGATGCATGCATGGTGCTGCTCGATGAGGCAAGGAGAAGGAGCGGCAGGAAGGGAAAGCTCACGCTGATACTCAGGGACTTCGGGGGGCTCATCCGCGCAGCCGGTGACATTGCCGTGGAGCGTGGCTCGAAGGTGGTCACACCCGAAGACATAAAGGTGGCGATGGGGCTCTCCAGGCCGATAGAGGCCCAGTTCGTCGAGCAGTCGCTCGAGTACAGGAAGGATTACAAGATATTCAAGACGAGCGGATTCGCGATAGGCAGGGTGAACGGGCTCGCCATCGTCGGCTCGTCATACCTCTCGGCAGGGATCATGCTTCCGATCGTTGCGGAGGTGACCCCGGCAAGTTCGAGGACCGAGGGCAAGCTTATCCCCACCGGAAAGCTCGGAAAGATAGCGCAGGAAGAAGTCAAGAACATAAGCGCGATAATCAAGAGGCACATGGAGAGGGACGTCGCGAGTTACGACATCCATGTCCAGTTCCTGCAGACTTACGAGGGCGTTGAGGGAGACAGTGCCAGCATCTCCGTTGCCGTTGCGGTCATCTCGGCAATGGAGGGAATACCGGTGGACCAGCAGATAGCAATGACGGGATCACTCTCCGTAAGAGGTGACGTGCTCCCGGTAGGAGGAGTCACTAACAAGATAGAGGCCGCAATCGAGGCTGGCGTAAAGACAGTGCTCATCCCAGACACAAACATGAAGGACATATTCCTCGGCAAGGACGAACTGAAGAGGATAAAGATAATCCCTGTGAAGAACATCGCAGACGTTCTAGAGCACACCCTAAAGAAGAGCGTGAGAAGGGATGCGATGATCAAGGATCTCAGGAAGTACATCACGAGCGATGCTAGGGAGAGGGCTCCGCTCATCGCAGGCGAGGTAGAATGAGCATGGCAGCAAAAGGGAAGGCGACAACAGCAGGGCCGAAGCCGGCCGAGAAGATAGAGGAGCTCGGAAAGGGCATAGTGAACGAGATAGGCTCTGGCAAGAGCCCGAAGTTCTCGACTCTGGCAAGGACGAGGTCGAATGTCATCTACGACCAGAAGGAGGGATACCTCAGGCTGGGCAGGACCAGGGAGGAGAGGACGTTCCTCAACTACTCGCAGTCCAAGAGGTTCATGCAGACCGTTGCGGTGGCAGCAAAGTGCCACAAGTTCGTGAAGGAGAACCTGCACACCACGATCAGAGGATTGTTCTATCAGCTCAAGTACTCGCTCGGCGAGGACGTCGATGAGAACGTCTTCAGCGAGCAGTCGGAGTCGAACCCCCTCATAGAGGACATAGAGGTGGCGCTGGAGCTGAAGAGGGAGGACCTCAACCTCAACGCGAACAGGAAGGGTGTGCTCGCGGGAAACATGAAGGTCATGGACACGTTCGGGAACGAGAGGCTCGAGATAGATTGCAGCAAGCAGGGGAGGAGCGGATGGGCGATCCCTAGCGACGTGGACAATGACATAGAGTTCGTCGACGTGAAGGCGAAGTACGTGCTCGTAGTCGAGAAGGATGCGCTCTGGCAGAGGCTCAATGAGGACGGGCTCTGGAAGAAGGAGAACTTCATACTGATAACGCCGCAGGGGCAGGCCGCTAGGGGGACAAGGAGGCTTATAAGGAAGCTGGCCGACCAGGGACTACCTGTCTATCTATTCACGGATTCTGACGCGTGGGGATGGTACATCTACTGGACGATAAAGACCGGGAGCATAAACCTCGCCTACATAGGAAGCGACGTCGCGACTCCT
>JAJYFQ010000119.1 GCA_021785375.1 Microcaldota archaeon
CGGCTGCATCGCTGGTCTTCTTCTTCGCCTTCGGGGTTATCGGGAGCGTGAAGAAGAAGGTGCTTCCAGATCCGAGTTTCGACTCGAATCCTATCTTGCCTTCGTGGAGTTTTACAAGTTCCTTTGTTATCGAAAGCCCCAGCCCTGTTCCTGCGCCAGGCTGCTGCACGAGCTCTGCATCTTTCTTTATCTCATAGAATTTGCGCCTGAAATTGAGCTTCTTCTTGTCGTCCTCAGCTATTCCTATTCCTGTGTCTATGACCCTGCACTCGACGTTCCTCTTGTTCTTCCTTAGAATCTTCACGCTTATGCTCCCTTTCTGCGTGAACTTTATTGCATTTCCTATGAGGTTCACGAATATCTGTATGAGCCTGTTCGGGTCTGCCTGTACTGTAGGGACGTCCCAGGCGACATCCCACTTGAATTCGAGGCCCTTGTTCCTCGCGCTCTCCTCGAGCGCCTTTATGCTCGGGTTGTTCGCCATGTTGACGAGGTCAACCTCCTTTAGTTCCAGCTTTAGCTGCTGCGCCTCTAGCTTCGCTGCGTCCAGGACCTGCTGTATTATCAGCATGAGCCTGTTGGCTTCATCCAAGGTTGTCTGTATGTATCCTTTCTGGTCATCGTTAAGCGGGCCGAATTCTCCGTCGTGGAGGAGCTTCGAATAACCCATTATGCTCGTGAGAGGGGTCTTTAGCTCGTGGGAGATGTTGTAGATGAACTGCGACTTCAGCTCTCCCTCTGATCTCATCCTCTTGAGCTGGTTCGTCTGGTTCCTTATCGCATCCTCCTGGTCGCTCAGCCTTCTCTTCGTCCCGAGTTCCTTGATGAAGACGAGGTATTCCGCTCCGTTCTCTGATGCGGTGTGGAGCAGCCTCAGCGAATGCGTTGCAGGAATAGGCAGCATGTCCCTCGCTATGAGCGTCACGAATGAGTTGTCGATCTTTCCGCCGTTCCTCACATATGTTATGTCCCTGTCGAGTATGGCCTGCTCCCCATAGAGGAACTTCAGCTCCTTACCGAGAAGCTCCTCCCGCTTGTATCCGAGGACTATCTCGGCAGGAAGGTTGCACTCGCGTATGTAGCCGAGGTTGTCGACCGCGAAGACTATGTCCGATGTGCTGGTTATGAAATCGTCTAGGTCCCTCTGCGCATCGCCCAGGCTCTTCTCCACATTCGCATTGACAAGCATTACTGCGTAGCCGCTGTTGTGCCTCTTCGCAGCATAGTGAACGTATCTTTGCCCGAACTCGGGGAAGACGAGCGTAACCGCGCCACTCGCTATTTCGTCCTCCTTCAGCTGCGAAAGGCTTTTCTCAAATCCAATGCGCTCCTGCTCCGCCATCAGGTTCAGGAAATTAGAGTTAGAAAGGCCAGCCCTGGTGTATCCGAACATCTGCTCAACGTTCTGCGACATGTTGTTAACAGCGAAGCTGCCTCCAAGGAACATGACGCAGACGTCCCTGTTCCTGTTGAGAAGCCCGGAGAGGGAGGCGTAGGTGAAAGCATCGGTTATGTCATTGGCTGCCACGTGCACCAGCTTGTCGTTTATCTTGCTCGCAGCGATTGCGAAGACACGCTCCCTTCCTGCTGTGGTGTCTATCAGTATGTTTGCCGTGCTCCCCTTTGTCAGCCTTAGTATGGAATCGAAATCGAGCTTGATTATCTTGCTGAACGGCCTTCCCTCAGGTGTGCTGAGGTCGAACTGCTTTATCGCAGCCTTGTTGTATTTTATTATCGTCCCGTCCTCTGCCACTATGAGTTGCGGGAAGGTGGTGTTGAATGCTGCGTCGAAATATGTGGCGAGGCGTATGCTCCTGCTCAGCTCACCCTTGTACATCAGTACGAAGCTGATGAAGGAAGCGCCTACAGCAACGTCGCCGAGCAGGTCGTCGCTGAACTTGTTCTCGCTGCGCGAGACCATCTCGAGCATGGACATTACCTTCCCATCGGCGAGGAGGGGCATCGCAGCATAGCTCTTGAAACCCTTGTTCCTGTAGTCTATGAGCTCAGGGAACGCGGAATAGTCGCTGAGCTGGTTGTCCACGAACGTTTTTTTCGTGTTTTTTAGATACCCGTCTATGGCCGTCCCTCTGTCGCTCCTCAAATCGAGTATGGAAACGCTATCTATGCCGAAGTTCCTGGAAACAGAATCGGTGAAACGCCTTGAAATCTCCTCCTCACTGACCGCGCTCGTTGCTATCGGGACGAGGTCGTTGAGGAACTTGCTCATCGTTGTCTCTTGCATGGGATCACTAATGGCAACGACGCAATTAGACAAAATCTTAACGCGTGTTAGTCAAATACAAAATAGGGTGAGAAAGTATTTAAACATGGTTTTGCTACTTCTAATCGGGTGGAAAGATGAGAAGAATAAGAAGAGGTGTGGACTTGGTGAAAAGGGCAGCGCAGGACTTCGAGTTGGCTAAGAAGTACGGGGACGCGAAGGAGTACATCACTGCATCCATCCTATATCGAAAGGCTACGGAGAAAATTCTGAAGGCGCTGTACACGCAGCGAAAGAACAGGGAGCCGCCGAAGAGCGCAAGCATGGAGTTCATGGCCATGCAGATGGAGCTTCCGGAGGAGATCTTCGATGATCTTGTATCGCTTCCGGACGAGCGCGCGGAGATGATGGCGGACGAGAATCTTCTGGAGTACGACGATGAGGAGCAGACCCACATGGCAAGGGATGAGGAATACAGGAGCGCCATGTCCAAGCAGGAGCTTGTAAGAAGGCTGATGGATTACGCGAAAGCGAACATATAAAAGTAAAACGCTGCAAATAACCACGTAAAAGCAGCGTAGCTTTTCCTATTTCCTGTATTGATAATAGCTGTCCAGGGTGCCGAACCTGCTGCCTATCTTCCTCGTTATAAAGTCCACTACATTGGATGGCTCTTTTCCAATCTGGAAACGCACCTTCACGACAAGGCCGTAGTTCCCATCTGCAATAAGCACCTCTTCCACAGGCTTAAGGCTGATCAAACCATCAGCAAGTTTGTCGAGGTCTGCGTTCTCCTTCGGTTCAATAAGGTAGAACCGATGGAGTACTCCACGTTTCTTGTTTCCATTCCTTGTTCTCATTCTTCTCACCCACGCCATAATCGCAA
>JAJYFQ010000120.1 GCA_021785375.1 Microcaldota archaeon
AAACCGCCGAACTGCACGATAAGGAAGAGTGAGAATATCTCCACAAGCTGCCGTCTCTCTATCCTGCGCTCCGTTGAGTCACCGCAAAGCTGCTTTACTCCGTTTGCTCCGATGTCCTTAGGAATAGCACCCTTAAGAAGGCTTGCGTGGCTCAGCCCTCCTCCCTCCTTACGAGGCGCAGTATGCCCGGCTTCGGGCTGAAGATGTCTCCCTGCCTCTCCAGTTCGTCGAGGTACTTCTTCGCCGTGGCGCCGTCCAGTCCGGCCTTCTCCGCCTCCTCGAGTATCCTAACTATCTTGGCCCCGTCCTCCTCCTGCTCAAGCTTCTTGACGATCTCGAGCAGCGACGTTATCTTGTTGACCTTCTCCCTGGAGAGCCCCGTCGTCAGGATGTCTATGTCCCTCCTGCCGCCCCTGTCAACGGCGAGGGTGTTGAGCATGTACTCGAAGAGCGAGATCCCCAGGTCGGCGTCCCTTGAATCGATCTTCGCTGACAGCCTCGTCTTAGCACTCGCCTCTGCAAGCCTTATGAGACCCTCTATCTGCCTTGGCGTGATCGGGGTCGCGCCCTCCTTTATCCCTATCCTCCTCAGCTGGAGGTAGTATTCCTCTATCCTCTTCCCCGACTCTGGTGTGAGGAGCGGCTTGACGTTCTTCCTTGCATAAGCGACGTACTTCCTCAGCATGGCCGAGTCGATCGGCGGAAGCTCGACCTGCTGGTACTCCTGTATCTGCGAGATCTTCGCCCCAGCGGCAGTGTGTTGTATGAGTATGTGCTGCGCGATCTGCTTATCCCTCTCCTCGTCGAGAATGTCGGTGATCGGGAAGATCAGGTCGAACCTTGAGAGGAGTGCGGGCGGTATGTCGAACTGCTCCGCAGGGAGTATGTTCCTGTCGAACCTCCCAAACTTCGGGTTCGCGGCCGCGAGCACAGATGTCTTGGCGCGGAACTTCGCGACGATGCCGGCCTTCGCAACGCTGATCGTCTGAGACTCGAGGGCCTCGAGCAGCGATGACTTGTCCTCATCACCTATTTTATCGAATTCGTCGATGCAATTGTGTATGTACACAAGCGACGACTCGAAGTTGTGGTACTTGCCGACACTGAAATCGTAAACGTGCCCGTCATAAGGGACTCTTTCAACTTTAACTACCTTTTCTGTTCCCCGTGAAACCTTCTTATGCTTAATGTCAAAGTTCTTCTCACGGGATATTTTTGCGCTATATGACTTTATCCCCATGACAAACTTCGTTATGTCCTCTCCAGTCATTTGTATTGTCGGTATCGAATTCCTTTCACCGCGTATTTTCGCATATATTCCCAATCTCCTGAGTGCGTAAAGCAATACTGCGAGTTCGTGTTTTTTACGGGTAGGATAAATGCGTGCTGCAATTATGCTCCCGTTAAAGTGGTTTAGATCCCCATCGGTATCAAATACGCCAGCCAGGAATGCCCATAAAGAATCGTCATCGAGCATTAGTATGTTATCCGTAGACGGGTTTCTTAGAATCATATTGCATTTTTGGAATAGTTCTTTGTTCCCCGAGTAGAGATAGGTCTGTCTCTCTACAAGCACGTACTTGCCCAACGTCCTCTCCCGGTCTTCGTGTGCATATACTGAAAATGTCTGCGGCATCGAAGACGTAAATCTTTCTATAACATCGCTGTTTTTTCTTGATTGAGAGAATGTGATGCTGCTTTTGTCTATCCAGCCATCTCCGTATATGCATCCTATAACATAGCTCTCTTTCGGATCCATCCTGATTGTTAGTGCTGGTTTGAATATGCGCCTTGGAGCCCTGAGTATCTGCCCTTCCTTGACATCTTTTGCCTTTATCCAAAGGTTCTTGACATTGGTTGTCCTCTTGAGTAGATGGTCTGGAGTTACCTGAAGTGTTAATCCTGAAGAAAACGTCAGTTTTACAATTTCGCCTTTATACACTCTTCTTATGATCGCGTATGCGCACAGATCCATGTCCATTTTTGTTCTGGTGTCATAGTAAGTTATTGGGAAAAGTATGTTCTTTCTTTCGCCCCCGGTCGGAGTTTGTTGTGATTCCTGACTGCTCTTGCTCCAGATCTCTTCTACAGGCATCAACGCATGGCCGTTGTATATCTCTGAATCTCCGGTGAGGCATACGGTTCCGCCATTTCCCAAAACCAGGGCTCCTGCTTTCAGCGTCCATCCTCCTTCCGCGAAGTCATCCCTCTCGGCAGATGCGGTGAGTCCCGCTGATGTCGTCGACTTTCCGCTCACGTAGATTCCCTTCGGCACTATCGAGGTTATGGCCTGGAGAAGCCTCGTCTTTGCGCTTCCCGGATCCCCGATGAGAAGCATGTGGATGTCGTTCCTTATTATTCCTCCGTCGACAAGCTGCTTGTCCGGAGTACCGCCGAAGAGCTGAAGCGCCAGTGCCTGCTTTATCTCGTCGTATCCGTAGATCGACGGGGCTATCGACTTGGATATCTTCTCGAAGATCCTGGGATCCTTGGCCATCTCCATTATCTGTTTCTCCTCGTCGAGCGTTATCTCTATCTCGGCGAACTCCTTCTGCTTCTGCTTTATCGAGATTGAGTCGAAGAACATGGTGAAGAGGGCACGCTCCTCCTTGCCCCTGAAGCTCTTCCTCGGCTTTATGCGAAGTATTCCGGTTATGTCGACCCTGTCTCCCGGAACTATCGTGTTGACCATGTCGTCCTCGAGCCAGACCTCGAGCTGCCACGTTGGCGTCGATCCCTTGAGCTTCTCGAGAGGGTCCTGCACAGCTATCCTCTGCAGGTTCACGAATTCGGACTCCGCATTCTGCTGCTTGAGCGACCTCCGCTTGCACTGCGGGCAGATCTCGGGGAGCTACTCCTTGTCCAGCTTAACCTTCGTAACGGTGTTGCAGAAGGAGCACTTGAAGACCCCCATGTTGACCTTCGGCGTTATCTCCGCCCTCTTGACCACTAGCGAGTCGAGCGTGAGCATCTTTCCTATGTACTCGGAGCCCACGTCCTGTATCATCGGCATGTTGAGGTCTATTCCGAAGAAGCGCGCGTGGACAGGGTACTTCTG
>JAJYFQ010000121.1 GCA_021785375.1 Microcaldota archaeon
CGTCCCTATTATAAATAATGCGGGACAGCCTGTCGTGCAGGTGGTCGTCGGTTCACATGCTGCGCCTAGCGACGGCGTCGCGGCGGCAAACATCGCTGCAGCGATCGGAAACCTCGCCTTCACATCGGTCCCTGTGACCGCATCCATAAACATGACACAGGCAAAGGGCGTGCTCCATGCGACGGTCTCATCGCCGCAGTACTCCCTTTCGAACCAGCAGGTCTGGTTGAACGAGAGTTCGAGCGCGGTATCAGCGGGATCCTATGGATTCCAGGCATTGATAGGGTCAGTGCTCAACAGGGGGGTGAAGCTGAATTCACCGTCAAGCACGAAGAGCATTGACAACACAGGTTCCTATTCATACAATGCCGCTACCCCGGTAAGCCTTACATCCTCTCCGATCGAGAGCCCATACGCGACAGCTGGCTTCGTACCAACTTCGACAACGGTCTCGGCGAGCAACAACGGCGGTGGAGTATCATTCACCTCCTTCAGGTCGTCCAATAAGTTCGACAACATCCTTGACGTAGGTTCAAGCAGCCTCCCTTCCCTGCTCAACAAGAGTCTTGTACGTGGACTCGTTCTTAAAATCAGGCATGCGATCAGTTCAACCACGCTGGCAATCTATAAAAATGATGGGTAGATCTGGTTGGATCTTGGTAAAGCCGGAATGTGACGTCAGCGGAAGGTATTTAATCCTTGGCAATTATAGTTAGATCGTGGCGACAGTTCGGACAGAGGAAGTTCAGCAGTACGTTTCGGCAGAGAGCATTAGCCTTGAGCGTCTTGTGACAGAGGCGACGTGGAAGGACATACTCATAGATCTTGTCAAAAAGGAGCAGATAGATCCATGGAACATAGACATCGTTGACGTGGTCGACAAGTACGTTGCGGCTGTAAAGGAGATGAAGATACTCGACCTGAGGATCCCCGCGAACATAATACTCGCGGCGTCGATCCTGCTAAGGTTCCAGAGCGAGGTGCTCCTGCAGGAAGAGGAGGAAGAGCTGGCTGAGGAGCAGCAGGCTCAGTCGCGCAGGATAACCGAAGTGGAACCGCTGACATTCAGGCTGAGGCTCCCTCCAAAGAGGAGACTGACCCTCGCCGAGCTCGTATCCGCGCTTGACGAGGCGATGAAGCTCAAGGAGGTAAGGGAGCTGGCCAAGAAGAACATGCAGGTCTCGTTCCCGCTGATGTTCAAGAGCGGCGACTTCGAGGCGGAGATAGAGAACATCTACGGGATCGTCAAGTCGAATGTAGACGCGAGCAATATGACCACGTTCAACGCGGTGGCAAGGGCGAGCCAGTTCAACGACGTGCTGCTGGAGCTCTTCATACCTCTGCTCTTCCTGGCTCACAAGAACAGGGTCACGCTCATACAGGAGAAGTTCTTCGACGAGATAATAATATCTGTTGCACAGTGATTGGATGGCCGGAGAGATCGACTACAAGAGGCTCATTGAGGCTGCACTGTTCATGTCCTCGAATCCGCTCAGCGTCAACGACCTCGTCTCTGTAACCGGGATAATGTCACCTGGAAAGGTACAGTCTCTGGCGAAGGAGCTTGTCGAAGAGTACAGGGCCAAGGAGACATCGCTCCAGATCCTTGAGATAGACAACAGGTTCCTCTTCGCGATCAAGGAGCCGTACGCATCGAAGGTCAGCAGCCTCGCCATAGGTCCGGATCTCTCCAAGGGTGCGCTCCGGGTACTGGCATTCATCAGCAGGAATGAGGGTGTCCTTCAGAGCGACCTTGTGAAGGCGTTCGGAAGCACCACGTACGAGTACATGTCGGAGCTTGGCGAGAAGAGGTTCGTAGAGACGAAGCCGTTCAAGAGGAGCAAGAGGGTCTTCACGACACCGAAGTTCAGGGAGTACTTCAGTTCCGGACCTTCGCAGCCGCAGCAGGGTGCAGCGCCGCCGCCTCAGTAAGTCGGGTGCTCCTCCTCTATGCCTTCAGAGAAGTTGAGGTAGAGCGCAGCAACGAAGAGGAATGATGAGAGCCTGTTTATGTAGGCGATGACGCGCCTGTCATGCTCGTACTTCTCGCTTACCGAGACGATCCTCCGCTCGGCGCGTCGCGCGAGAGCGCGGGCGAAGTGGAGGTGCACGGCACCGTCGCAGCCTCCTGGGATCACGAACTGCTTCAGCGGAGGGAGCTGCGAGCTCAGCTTCTCGAGGTTCTCCTCCAGCCTCACTATCGCCTTCTCGTCGATTATCGCCTTGTCTATCTTCTTCCCGTCCCCTGAGGCGAGGTTCGCGCCTATTATGAATAGCTCGTTCTGTATGTGCTTCAGCATCGCACGCACCTGGTCGTTGCGGACGTGGAAGAGCGCTATGCCTATGTAGCTGTTCAGCTCGTCTATGTTTCCTATCGCCTCGATCAGAACGTCGCCCTTCGAGACCCTGTGGTTCGCAAGGAGGCCTGTGTCTCCCTTGTCACCTGTGCCAGTGTAGTACTTTCCAGCCATGGGATCAGCAGTAGAGTAGCGGATTTAAGGCTTTTATACCTGATCCATCAGGTAAATCTACTGCCTTGACAGTCGAATGATATCTTGCGTTCTGACGATGCCGTAGCAGAGGTTCACCGCACCGAAGACCCCGCTTATCACTACCCCGGACATATCATTGCCACCAGCTATGTCAAAGCCCATGATCGAGAACCAACCTACCGAGCCAATGGCATGAATTCCTAGCCATCCCGCGGCTTTCCTCATCTGCACTCTCCTCATCTCCTCAGTGGCGCCTCCGATTCCAGATGCATCCCCACTCACTGTTATATCAGTGATCTTTCCCTCGCTGTCCCTCAACACGGCTCCCAGCTTGTCCTGGCCTTGCTCTCCGCTCATCGTGAATCCCGTTATCGTTCCGTCAGTTTCCCTCACCACGTTTCCAATGACAGCTCCTCCACTGCGCATAGCCTCAAACAGTACATCATCTCTAACTCTCTCGAAGTCCAGTAGTTGGCCATAATAGTCCTGGTTCTGGTGTTCCGTGGTAACAAAACACCCATCGTCGATGACATCATAGTCCTGTCTCAGATATAATATGTTGGT
>JAJYFQ010000122.1 GCA_021785375.1 Microcaldota archaeon
CCTCAAGACTCAACAGTGAGAGTTACGTCGATAATCTACAAAGTATAATAGACGGAAGAATCGGTTTCAGACAGTAAGGTTATTGGACTGTTACGAATCTACCGGACAATCCATACTACTTCTCCCTCCACCTTGTGAGGGGCTTTGCGAGGAGGAAGTATACGATGGTCTCTATGATGAGGACTGGAAGGCAGTACCATAGGTATGGCGTGAGATTTGATATGTTCTGCAGTATTATCGATGCCGGCGTTGCGGGGGAGAGCATGAAGATCCAGAGGAGAGGCTTGGGGAGGATGGTGTATGGATAGAAGATTGGCGGGACGAGCGAGAATATCACAGAGATTATCCCGGTGAATCCCCACACATTCCTCATGTGCTTTGGTATCGACCCGACTATGAATGCAAGCGACGACGCGGCTATGGTGAGGAGAAGGAGCACCACAGCTATTGGTATCAGCCATATCGCAGGGAAGAGGTTGAGGAGAAGGGCGCCCACGACATAGATCGCCATTCCGGGGAGCGAGTAGACCAGGTTGCTCAGCGACTCACCGAGCATGTAGTCGGTGGCGGATATGCCCGTGGCGACGAAGAGGTCCTGGAGCTTGAGCTCTATCCTGAAGAAGCCTATGTCCGTAAGCGTCGAGAGCGCGTTCGATGCTGTTATTGAGATGAGCCCTCCGAGTATCGCGAAAGGTATCAGAGAGCCCCCTGAGATTATGCCGAATAGGAAGAGAAGGGAGAGGGGCATGACCATGTACCCTATCGTGTAGGAGTAGCCCCGCTTTATGGAAGCTATGCCATAGATCCTGGCGAACGCGTACACGAATCTAGGCATCATTCCGGCTCACCCTCATTGTCTGTAATTGCGAGCGGCCTCTTTCCCTTCGTTATGAACAGGTCCTCTATGCCCATCTGCTTGGCCGAGAATCCTTTCCTGACGTACTTGCTGGCCTCTCTTGGCTTGACATACGAGATCGCAAGGCCCCCTATCCTGTACTGGGCCCTTGCCCCCGGCTCTGTGGACTCCACGCGCACCTTCCCGCTCATGCTCTTCAACAGCCTCTCTGCGGTGCCGTGCGAGACGACCCTTCCCGAGTCCACAAGCACAATGTCCTGCGCAAGCTCCCTCGCCTCGTCTATGTAGTGCGTTGTGAGGACTATGGTTCCGCTGAGCTTCTTTATCGTGGACCAGACCTCGAGCCTTGAGATCGGATCCAGCCCTAGCGTGGGCTCGTCAAGGAATGTGATCTCGGCGCGCGATGCGAGGGCCATTGCCACGAAGATCTTCCTCTTCATCCCGCCTGAGAGTTCGTCAGAGGCCCTGTTCCTCGAGTCCCACAGGTCGAGCTCCCTCAGCACCTTGGGGATAGCAGTATCGATCTCCCTGTGCGGCATTCCCCTTGCGATCATGTAGAGCTCCAGGTGCTCGTAGGGCGTGAGCACGCCTATGGTCCCGGCTTCCTGCGGTATGCTGATCATGTTCTTCCTGAGGGTTTCCGCATCTTTCACAACATCGTAGCCGTTTATCTTCGCAGATCCGCCTGTTGGAAGCAGCTGCGTGGAGAGGATCCTGAGAAGGGTGGTCTTTCCCGCACCGTTCCTTCCGAGTATTGCTGTTGTCTTGGCCTTCATCGAGAGGTTTACCCCATTGAGGGCCTTGACTCCGTTCTTGTATCTCTTTGTCAGCGACTTAACCTCTATCAAAGTATTACCTTATTTTACCTCTTTCTTGTACATGTATATCGAGAGAATGAGTAGCATTATGACGAGAACGTGCACTGTGGTGCAGTAGATGCAGATCGCCCCGACGGTGTACTCGACCCAGAAGAAGTAGAAGACGAACGCAAGCCCCAGTCCATTGTAGATCACGCGTGCATCATCGTTACCGAATAGGAGAACGCCTGATTCGATCAGGAAGAACGCAAGGCCCCAGACCCCCAGCGGGATCCCGAGGAGGTTCGCATAGGGGCTATCGAGAACCCTCTCGCAATTTATTACCCCAGTGTTTGGGCAGGCGACCTGCAGATCCGTGTAGTGGATTATGGTGAGGTACACCGTCACCATTATGCCTAGCACTGAGAGGATCAGTGCAAGCTTTGTGTACCTTCCGATCTTCATCCGACCATCAAGGCTTCTCCAGCGCCGTCACGTACTGCTGGGAACAGACGCTCGCAGGCTGGTTTCCGTCGGCTTCGCATATCTGCGCCGTAAGTAGGTTCGCCCCTCCAACTATGGCCTTTGACTGGTATGTGGATGGATTGCCTATCGCTGTGGCGACGCTCGTCCAGTTCTGCCCTGCGAAGACAGTTCCGGGATCGTAGTTTGACCCTATCTGGATGGAATGATTCGCTATGTCTATGAAGGGTATCGATCCGGAAGGGTTGAAGTGCCCGAAGATCGCTGTCTGAAAAGCGGTAGGGGTCTGCAGTGTTGGATAGGTCCCGTTGACGAATTTGTTTGTCGTAGTCTCTACGGCGACGAACGTTATGTACTGGCTGGTGTACGTTGAGTTGTAGAACGTGAATGTCGGAACGCTCGGCGGGTTGTCCGAGGCGCTGGAGGTCATGTACTTTAGCCCGGTGAAGTTGCCAAACCTCTGGAGCGCTATTATCATGGCCCACCTCTCCGCGCCGCAGTATGGGCAGTACTCCGCCCCTATGTACAGGACGAGCGGTTTTCCGTCCTGCGTGAGAGGGGAGGCATTGATAGAATGGGGCGCACTGCTTATGACCCTCTGGTTCTGGAGCTGGGTGACGTTGTTTGTATTTGCAACGTTAGTGGATATTGACAGCTGCGAGAGCAGCGACTGGGGAACGGGAAGATCATCGTATGCGGCGTTTCCTGAGGAGTTTGACTTGCCCTGGCTGTTCAGGTAGATCAGGCTTCCTGCTACGGTGATTATCGCTATTACCAATATCCCATAAAGGTATCGTTTATTCATGAAGATCCCGACAATAAGCTAGGGCTGAGAATCTATTTAAACCCAGAGGAGCAGGCGTATAAAACGCTTATTCTTCGTGGAGCGTCTCCAGCATC